>CAJQOT010000068.1 GCA_905480015.1 uncultured Rickettsiales bacterium
ACCAACATTTACTGCCGGCCTTACACCTTTAAAGAAAAGATCTGATTCTAAAAATATTTGACCATCTGTGATTGAAATCACATTTGTTGGAATATATGCTGAAACATCACCTGCTTGTGTTTCAGCATATATTCCAACAAATGTGATTTCAATCACAGATGGTCAAATATTTTTAGAATCAGATCTTTTCTTTAAAGGTGTAAGGCCGGCAGTAAATGTTGGTTTGTCAGTTTCTCGTGTTGGATCGGCTGCACAAATTAAGGCAATCAAACAAGTTGCTGGAACGCTAAAGCTTGATCTTGCTCAATTTAGAGAGCTTGAAGCATTTTCTCAATTTGAATCAGATCTTGATCAAGCAACATTTAATACACTGCAACGCGGTAAAAAACTCTCAGAACTTCTTAAGCAGTCACAGTATTCGCCACTTCTTGTAGAAGAGCAGGTTGTCATTCTTTTTGCTGGAGTAAATGATTACCTTAAAAATATTGCCGTTGAAAAAATTAAAGAATATGAGAATAGCCTTATAAATTTTATAAGGACCAATCATAACAATATTTTAAATACAATCTCTAAAGAGAAAAAAATATCGGACGACCTTAAAAAAGAGATGTCTGATATTATTCAAAAATTTACTGAATCTTTTAATAAGTAACTATGATCACAGGAAAAGTTTCTCAAGTGCTTGGTGCAATTGTTGATGTAGAATTTTACGAAGGTCAAGTTCCTACAATACTCAACGCATTGAAGTGTAGCATCGGAGATGTTGAAATTATTTTAGAAGTTGCACAACATTTAGGCAACAATACAGTTCGTACACTTGCAATGCAATCAACAGATTCATTAAAAAGGGGCACAGAAGTTATTGATACTGGGTCTCAAATATCCGTGCCCGTTGGAAAAGAAGTGCTTGGTAGAATATTTAATGTTGTTGGTCAAGAAGTTGATTTGCGAGGCAGTTGCAACGCTAAAGAGTTTGCTCCAATACATGCTGAAAGCCCTGAATTCATTGAGCAAGCTACTGGTCAAGAAATTCTTGCAACTGGAATTAAAGTTGTCGATCTTCTTGCACCTTATGTTAAGGGTGGCAAGATTGGTCTTTTTGGTGGAGCAGGTGTAGGTAAAACCGTCCTCATTATGGAATTAATTAACAATATTGCTAAAGGGCATGGTGGTTATTCTGTATTCGCAGGTGTCGGGGAAAGAACCCGCGAAGGTAATGATTTATACCATGAAATGATTGATTCCAATGTTATCAATATTGAAGAACCTTCCAAATCTAAAGTTGCCCTTGTGTATGGACAAATGAGCGAGCCTCCTGGTGCTCGTGCAAGAGTTGCACTTTCTGCACTTACAATGGCAGAGTACTTTCGCGACAAAGAGAATCAAGATGTACTTTTCTTCGTTGACAATCTTTTTCGATTTACGCAAGCAGGTAGTGAAATTTCAGCACTGCTTGATAGAATTCCGTCCGCAGTAGGTTATCAACCTACACTTGCAACTGACATGGGTAAATTACAGGAAAGAATTACATCAACAAAAAATGGTTCAATTACATCAATTCAGGCAGTTTATGTTCCTGCGGACGATTTAACAGACCCAGCACCTGCCACATCTTTTGCCCACTTAGATGCAACAACGGTTTTATCTCGTCAAATTGCAGAACTTGGTATATACCCTGCTGTTGACCCTCTTGAATCAACATCAACAATTCTTGACCCAAACATTGTAGGTAAAGAACATTATGATGTGGCACGAAAAGTTCAGGAAATACTCCAGTCGTATAAGTCTCTACAAGATATTATAGCAATCCTTGGTATGGATGAGCTATCAGAACAAGACAAACTAACTGTTGCAAGGGCAAGAAAAATTCAAAAGTTTCTATCTCAACCATTCCATGTTGCGGAAATATTTACAGGGTCTCCTGGAACACTAGTTTCTTTATCTGAAACAATTAGAGGTTTTAAGGAAATTGTAGAAGGAAAGCATGACAATGTGCCTGAAATGGCATTTTATATGGTAGGCACAATAGACGAAGCTTTAGAGAAAGCAAAAAATCTATAATGTAATTAATGTCTAAATTATTTTCTTTGAAATCATTATTTGTTAGTCTCCTTCTTGGTGCCTTTGTCTTTCTTACATCTTGTCAGTGCCCAGATTTTATGTATGCGGCGCCTGTAAAAATAAGTGGAAATCCTAATAAAACAACAAGAGAAGTAATGAAAGCGACAGATTTTCTACTAAAGACGTTTGCCGATACATTCATCAATGCTTTAATAGGCTGCAGAGATGGTGATAGGAATTGTATTGAAAATGCAAAAAAAAATGCTAATATATACATTCCGAACTACGATTCCGCGGATAAGCGTGATAAGAGGGTCGGTTTAGTTGGTAAAAGAATTTTTCAAACGGGTATTGTATATCAAGTATATAATGGCATTATATCAAGCTATAATTACCGAGCTATATACTACCTGAGCGTAGTATTGTACATCCTAATACTTGGCATAACATACTTAATGGGAATGTCGCAGATGACCATTGACAAACTTCTACCAACAATTTTTAAACTTGGTGTAATTACACTGTTTACCAACCCATCTATTAGTGGTTCAACTGGGTTTCCTATCGGGTGGGAATTTTATCAAAACTTTATTGTCTCGCCAGCATTGTATACAATGGAGGCATTTGCCGTTTACTTTATTGCAGCCTTGCTGAATTGGGATGAATCTTATCTCAACACTGCGTTTACACCATTAACGATGATGCTTCCACTAATAATAGAGAAAGATTTTTGGATTAGACTCACAGCCATTCTTTTCACTCATCCTCTACTTGGTATACCAACAATTATGCTTATGTTAACGTGCGTGATATCATTTACTTTGACAATTCTTTATTCATTTATCACATACTTGACAACAATTGTAATGTTATCATTGCTTTTTTCTCTTGGACCATTCTTTTTATTATCCTTTCTTTTTGAAAAAACAAAAAATTTTGGCAAAAGGTGGATGAATAATATAATATCATTGATGATACAGCAATATATGTTGTTTACTGCTATAGCAATATTTGGATTTATCATTGTACAAGGATTGGAAGCAATGTTATCGTTTAATTTAAAATGTAGCACCATTATAGCATTTAATATTCAAATTCCTTTACCAGATTTCATCGTCAAAATGATTGCATTTTTTGGTGGAACTGCTAAGTATTTAATTGATGAATCGTGGCCATTAATGAAATGGATTACTATTGCAACTCCTAACCCAGCATCAGGGTTGTTAACTCTTGCCATGTATTCAATCTTCTTATACGCAATGGTAAAAATTTTCCAGACAACAATTACCAATATCGTCAATATAGCATCTGGTCTTGTTGAAGGTACAATGAGTGCGGCAAATACTAAGGTGGCGCAGGGTGCATCACAACTTGTTACGGGTGCAACTGATGGTGTATCTGGGTTGGCATCGAAGGCGGCTTTAGCTCCATTAAATAAGGTAGGTAATAAGGTAGGTTATGCCGTCACCCACCCTGCAAAGTCAGTTAATAAGGTAAAAAATGCTCCAGAAAATATAGCAAAATCAGCAAAAAATGCTCCAGAAAATATAGCAAAATCAGCAAAGAATGGAGTGAAAAAAATACAAAAGCTGCCGTCAAATATAGCAAAACTTGCAAAACAGAAGATGCAAAAAATAAGAGATATTCCAAGTGATATCCAGAAGGCATTCACGGGGAAGGCACGAAAAGTAAGAAAAATTCCAAGTAAGATCCAGAATGCATTCACGGGGAAGTCACATAATAAAGGAAAACCGAAAGACAAATAACGATAAGTGATCAATTTATAAAGTAATTATTGTGGGTAAAAAAACGTTGTGTGTCAGGCGTTTTTTGTGTTGGTATTTGGTAAAATAACTGTACAATCTCACTGAATTTCTTTTCAAACAATATGTGCATGTTTTGTATGTTTAAATTTCATTTGCATTACATCGGTTTAACACTTGAAAATTTAGTTTTATGAACTACATAGCTTTATGAAGTATATTTTTATATTAATATGTCAAAACATAAGTTTGATGCTGAAATAGGCAAAGTTTTAAAAATTGTAATCAATTCAATTTATACAAATAAAGAAATTTTCCTGCGTGAATTAATATCTAATTCATCGGATGCAATTTCAAAATTGGAATACCAATCACTGTCTGATAGTAATTTATTACCCGAGGGTTATACGCCAAACATTACAGTTGAATTAAAAAAAGATGAGAGAAAAATTATTATCTCCGATAATGGTATTGGTATGAATAAGGAAGATATGATGGAAAACTTAGGAACAATAGCAAAGTCTGGCACAGAAAACTTTATGAAGTCATTGGAAAAAGTAGGAAACCACGCCGAACTTATTGGGCAATTTGGTGTAGGTTTTTATTCATCTTTTATGATTGCAAGTGAAGTTGCTGTTATTTCAAAAAAAGCAGGAACAGACAAGGCATTTTTATGGCAATCTCTTGGAGACGGAGAATACACAGTTGAAGAATCATCAAAAGATGAATGTGGCACTGTTATTACACTTTCATTGAAAGACGGAGAGGAGTTTGATGAATTTCTTGATAAATTTCGTGTAGAGCATATTGTAAAATCATATTCAAGTCACATCAAAACGCCAATTGATATTATTCACGACACAGGAACAATTGCAGTTCATAATAAATCTTCAGCAATTTGGCTAAAAAACCCAAGCGATATAACAGAAGAAGAGTATCAAGAAGCGTTTAACTCTGTTGGAGGAATGCCATCTGGATATTTTGCAAAAGTTCATACACAAGTTGAGGGGGCGATGGAATACTCTGCACTTTTATTTATTCCACAAACCAAACCTTACGACCTATACAATCCTACAAGAAAAAACTCTATTAAACTTTACATTAAAAGAGTTTTTATTACAGAAGAAAACACAGATATTCTACCGGAACATTTTCGCTTCGTAAAAGGTGTAGTGGATTCTAGCGATTTACCACTGAATATATCTCGTGAAACTTTGCAAAATAATAATATAGTTCAAAAAATTGGTAAATCTTTAGAAAAAAAGATTATATCAGAATT
Source organism: uncultured Rickettsiales bacterium (assembly GCA_905480015.1). GTDB lineage: Bacteria > Pseudomonadota > Alphaproteobacteria > Rickettsiales > Deianiraeaceae > CAJQOT01. Next base: position 5,104 of record CAJQOT010000068.1, read on the forward strand.
TGAAAAGCAATTACAAAAAGACCGCGAAGGTTATAGTAAATTTTGGGAAAACTTTGGAAATGCTATAAAAGAAGGTCTTTGTAAATCTGGAGATTTAAACCTCAAATTAATGGATATTTGTTTATTTAGAAGCACCAATGGTGATGAACATACCACTATTGATGAATATATTTCCCGTATGAGTTCTGAACAAGATTCAATTTATTACATTACCGCCGACACATTTGAAGACGGCTTTAACAATCCACAACTTGAAATGTGTAAAAAGAATAATATTGAAGTTCTCGTGTTAATTGACACTGTGGACAACTTCTGGGTAAATGTTATTACAAATTATAAAGGAAAACACTTCAAGCCAGTGTCATCAGTAGATTTAAAAATTGAAGATAACAAAGAAGATGGTGAAGTTGTTGATGATGAGAAAAATCAAAAGTTAAAAGAATGTTTTGAAAAGATACTTGGTCAAGATATTGGTGAAGTTAAAATATCTAAAAAACTTGTTGATAGTCCAGTTTGCCTTTCACAAACAGAGGGCGGAATGTCTATTAAAATGGAAAGGTATTTATACGAACAAAAGCAATTACCACAAATATCTCCAAAAATCTTAGAAATTAACCCGAATCATATTATTTTAGAAAACATACACGAAGCATATCAAAAAGGCGTTGATGTTACCAGTGAAGTGCAAAATCTTTTTGATATTGCCTGCATTGAAGCTGGAGATATACTGCGTACACCAACAAATTTTGCAAAAAGAATTGTTGGGTTGATGTCAGAGCAAAAAGCATCGTAATGTATTCTGAAGTGCGTTAATAATAATCTAGGGCGTTTTATAAACAATTATGACATATGTTGTAAAAGGCAACTGTTTAAAATGTAAATACACGGACTGCGTTGTCGTTTGCCCTGTGGATTGTTTTCACGAGGGTGAGGATTTTTTAGTTATTGACCCAGAAGTCTGCATTGACTGTGGGGTGTGCGTCGACGAATGCCCAGCCAAAGCAATTGAGCCTGAAAGTGAAGAAAACCTTGAGTGGATAGAAATTAATGCGAAGTATTCTAAGATTTGGCCAGTCATTACACAAATGAAAACACATAGAGCAGACGCACACCTTTTTGATGGAATGGTAGATAAACACAAAAAATTTTCAATTAAGTAGTAAACTTTATAATTCTATCATTTCCATTGAAATCTTGTATAATTTGTGGGTTAAATTCTGCAAAAATCTCACAAACAGATTTTTTTTGATTATACCCAATTTCAAATAAAAATATACATTTTTTTACCAACAATGCATACTTTTTAAGCTGTTTATAAAAAACTAACCCATCAATTCCACCATCAAGGGCAATGTGAGGTTCAAAATTTCTCACACTATTTTCAAGCGTTGGAATGACTTCTGTTTCAATGTATGGAGGATTGGCGGTAATAATGTCAAAGTCTCCTTGGGGAATTTTTTGTAAAATGTCCATCTGTAATATTTGTACCCTGCTTTCCAGTTTGTACTTTTTAATATTTGCATTACACACTAATAATGCATTGTGAGAAATATCCACTCCGATAGCCTCTACAGATGGGCAGTTTTTTGCAATAGCAATTGCTATTGAGCCGGATCCGGTACATAAATCAAGTACCTTGCAAGGTTTTTTCTTAATGCTTTTTATTGCTTGATCTACAAGAGCTTCTGTTTCTATGCGTGGAATTAAAACATTCTCATTTATAAAAAACTCCATACCATAAAAATCACACGACTGCAAAATGTATTCCAAAGGTTTGCCCGCTTGATACTCTTCCACGTAGTTTTGCAATGTTTGCAATTCTTTATTCGTAAGCTTTCTTTGCATTAAAATGACTTGTGAAATATCTCTCATATTTAATGCATACAAAATGAGTTTTACCAACACTTTTGCATTAATATTAGGAAATTGTTTGGTCAGGGTGTGTATCACTTGTTTGCGACGATCTCTTGTAAATTATCTGCATTTGACTGGATGCCAATTTTATTGATTACAACCTCTGCCACTTCAATGACGGCTTTATCTATTGCTTCTTGAGAAAAATCTCGTTTCTGATTTTCCATAATTTCGTTTATAGCACTTTTGCGAGCTCCCTCTAAATCTTTTAATGCCTTTTCTTCATTTGCCGATGCCTTATCTTCCGCATCTGATATTATTTTATCTGCAAGTATACGAGAATTTCTTGCACTGTTTTCAGCTTCTTGTAGGTTATCTTTTGTTTGTGCATTATTTTTTGCAATTTCATCTTTTACTGTACGAATTTCATCGTTTCTTTTAGATAAAATACCATCAAGCTTTGGTAAGAAGAAAAATTTTACATATGAGAAAAAAATTCCAAAACATATTAATAACCAAAAAATTTGGCTTGAATATGTTGATAATTCAAATTGTGGCACGGTATTTTAATAAAAAAACTTCCACACTCATAAGGCGGTGTTATTATTTTTCAAGTAAAAAAGTTATAGATAAGTATTTACCTGTGTACTGAAATTTTCTTCATTAGTCAGTGATTGTAAGAATTTTTTTGCATTACTAATTTGTTTTTCTACTTGCTGAAATCCAGTTCCACCGTAAGAATTTCTACGGCTTACAACGCTGTTAATTGATATAACATCAAAAACATCGCTTTTTATACAAGAGTTAAAAGACTGAAAATCCTCTAAACTTAACTCTTCAAGTTTTATATTTTGCTTCATTGCCAATGCAACAACATTTCCTGTAATATGATGAGCATCGCGAAATGGGATATTTAGTTTTTGTACAAGGTAGTCGGCGAAGTCTGTTGCATTGGAATATCCTAACTTTGCAACATTACTCATTCTTTCTACATCAAGAGAAATATCGTTAATTATACCATCAAGAATGCGAAGGCATATTGTTATTGTTGATGCAGAATCAAAAAGAGGCTCCTTGTCTTCTTGCATATCTTTTGAATAAGCCAGTGGTAAGCCTTTCATTGCTATCATTAAAGTATTAAGGTTGCCAATCAACCTTCCAGTTTTCCCACGCAAAAGTTCAGCAGCATCGGGATTTTTCTTCTGTGGCATTATGGAGCTTCCTGTTGAGTAAGCATCGGAAAAGTTTATAAAACCAAATGGTGTAGTGGCAAATAATATCATTTCTTCCGCAAAACGAGACATATGTATGCCAATGCGACTTGCAAGGTATAGGAAATCCATTGCAAAATCACGATCGGAGACTGTATCCAATGAATTTTTAGTTGGAGCATTAAAATTAAGTTCTTTTGATGTTTGTGTGCGGTCAATATTATATGTTGTTCCGGCTAATGCTCCAGCACCAAGTGGGCATTCTTTTTGAAATTCTTCAAGAAAATTGTTTGCAAGGGTTAAATCTCTTTTAAACATCTCAAAGTATGCAAGAAAGTAATGACCAACGGAGACTGGTTGTGCAATTTGTAAATGTGTAAATGCAGGCATAACATTGTGCAAATGCTTTTCTGCCTTTAATGCAAAAGAATTCAAAACATTTGTTAATAATATTTGAACTTCCTTTGTTTTTTCAATTGTGAATAATTTAAAATCTGTTACAACTTGGTCATTTCTTGAGCGAGCCGTATGTAGTTTTTTCCCAACACTTCCAATAATTTCTACAAGTCTGCTTTCAATATTCATGTGAATATCTTCAAGTGCTTCGGAAAATAAGAATGTGCTATTGTCAATTTCTTGCTGAATTTGTAACAAACCTTTTTCAATTTGATTGAATTCGTCTTTTGTTAAAATATTTTGCTTTGTAAGCATTCTTGCATGAGCTATTGAGCCTGCAATGTCGTGTTTGTAGAGGAGTTTGTCAAATGAAATTGAAGCATTGATGGTTTGCATTAATTCACCAACGGAAGCGGAGAAGACCCCACCCCACATTTTATTGGTTAACATTACCCTTGGCGAGCCTTAAAGCGAGGGTTTACCTTGTTAATAACATATACCCTTCCCTTTCTGCGAACTAGCTGGCAGTGTCTGTCACGATTTTTTGCACTTTTTAATGATGATAAAACTTTCATTCTATACTTTATAAGTTTTTTTTAAACACCAATATAAAAAAGTTTTTGTCAAGCTATTTTATTTCAAGCGAAAATTGTACCATTTCTACAATCACAATATGATGCACGCAGCGCTTTTTTCTGCGACTTCTTCTTCCGGTGAAGTGTTATAGTTGCGTTTTCTTGACGTGCCACCGGTAAGATTACTAGCATCTGCTGTAGATGTAGATGCAATGCCGCCTAACGCTAATTGTGATTGTGGTTGTGAACAGTATTTCTCTTTTATTTCCTGTAGGGGTAGATTACATTTTTTCATTAATATATCTAACTTGTGTTCTATCATGTCATCGAATGGTAAATCTATCCTAGTAATTGTGGCATTGTAGATTTTTATATCTGGAGCATCGATGTCTATAGTTTCATTCGCTTTATGTGTAGTGAAATAACGACCCCACGCATACCCACCTAATAAGTGGGCAGTATGATTCACATGGGATTGTTCAGTGTGCGTCCTCTTCTAAACTTGTGAGCCGGACATACCTTATATTTAACATTTCTTCACCAGTGTTGCCATCTGTATAGGTACGATGTGTGACTGTTGGTTGCATATATGTAATAATAATTAAAAGTAACTATACCATAAAATTGGACGCAATACAAGGGGTATTTTTTGTTGTAGATGATAAAAAGGCAAAATAATAATCTACCTTCAAAGGAAGAAGTTAATTAAACTAGTCTAGAGACTTCTTTTTACAATACTTGCAATTGCCTCCATTGTATGATATTATAATGACAAATAGTCTAAAGACAATGCAGGGTGGTAAGTTAGAAACATTAACAAAAGATGGTAAAACGCAAGCTTCGAAGCAAAAATTTTCTTTCTTAATAAAAGATGGCGACACAACGAAAGAGTTAGATGACGAAACAAAACTAAATGGGGAGAGGTATCAAATATACTGCTGTCAAAACAAAGCAGAAGAAAGCAGAAGAAAGCACTGATATTTTAATTGCGTTTGGTGAATATCGTCTTTTTTCTGCACGAAGCCCTAAAGTGCGCATGCTTGAATTGCAAGACCAAAATGCAGAGAAAGGCAATACACAAACTACGATTATTGCACCATATACTACGGACTTTGTGCCAGCAAAAAGCAAAGAAGAATTGGATGAGATGGTAGATCGGCAACTTGAGCTGATGAAAGAACGTTTACTGAGCGACGAAGTAAAATCTATTACAATAGAAGGATTTTCACTTGGTGGAATGCATGCCATGGCATTTGTTGCAGCTCTTGCAAGGTTACCAAAAGATGAAAGAGGCAAAATTACTAAAAAAATTCAAAGTTTACAACTTAATTCGCCATTGATACATACGGGCCCAAGTATAGTGAAGGACATAATGGCAAAAATATTGGCATTTTTTATGAGATTATTCAATATTTTCTCCACTAATCCGTCAGTACGAAGATATGTGAATGAAATTGAAGAAAAGAATGGAGAAGGCATAATACCTCAAATACAGCTATGTTATTCTAAAGACGATCCATTGCTAAACTTTGATGATAAAACTACTGGTAAACTAAAAGAAAGATTAGGTACGATATCAACAGTCCAAACACATGACACTAAAGACAGTCAACATCAGATCTGCACATTGTCGTCGCATGATCCATTACCGCAATTGAACCCTCAAAATTTGAACCCTCAAAATTCTGCACATCTTGAAGGCACAAACGGAAAAACACAATTGACAAGCGGAGTACCTTTAGTAAGTAACGCATGTAATAATCCATTGCCGCCATCGATCTCTCAAAATTTTACTGATATAGCGAAAGCTACAGATGTGCAAAAAGAACGCACACAGACAATGCCGAATCAATCCAGAGGCAATCAATACTTAGCGTCAAGGCAATAATCATGTACAGTGCCTCAACGCACTACATTTGATACTTGCAATTTACATTTAAGTGGTGTGACAATATACAACATTAATTGTATTAGTCATTGATGACAATCAAAACAAGAATTGCACCATCCCCAACAGGAATGTTACACATTGGCACTGCAAGAACCGCATTATTTAACCATCTTTTTGCACAAAAACACAATGGAGAGTTCCTGCTTCGCATTGAAGATACAGACATAGCACGCAATACAGAAGAAAGTTATAATACCATTTTTAATGGTTTAAAATGGCTTGGTTTGAATTATGATGGAGCAATAGAGTACCAAAGCAAAAGGTCGCAACTTTATATGGCAAAAATTGAAGAATTATTAAACAAAGGTATAGCATATTACTCGTATACTTCTTTGGATGAAATTGCAAAAAGAAAGGCAATTGCTCAAGAAAAAGGTACGCGTTATTTACATAGATATTCCCATGAAGATGAGACACCTATTGAGGGTGTAAGCCCTGTATTACGCTTAAAGGTTCAGGTAGGAGTTGATGTTGTTATTGAGGATGTTGTACAGGGTAGTGTTACTATTAACACTGATACCATTGAGGACTTCATTCTTGCACGCAGTAATAATTCCTCTGTTTATATGTTTGCCGTTGTCTGTGATGACATTGATATGGATATAACTCATGTTATTCGTGGTGTGGATCATCTGACAAACACCGCAAAGCAAGTGCTTTTATACCAAGCCTTTGGTGTTTCATTGCCAGTGTTTGCACATATTCCACTTATTCATGGAGAAGACGGTGCGAAGCTGTCTAAAAGACATGGAGCCATTTCAACTTTAGAATACAAAGTCAACGGATATTTACCGGAAGCAATTCGTGCGTATTTACTTCGCCTTGGTTGGAGTAACGGAAGCGATGATATTCTTACGGATGCACAGGCAATAGAGGCGTTTGATTTAAAAGGAATTGGAAGGTCTCCATCGCAGTTTGATATAATAAAATTGCAAAGTGTAAATGAGCATTTTATTAAAAATGCTAACAATGAAAGATTGCGGTCTGTTTTAGAAAGTGATTATGGGTTTAACTTCAAAGAAATTTTTAACCCAAATAATGCATTAGACATTGCAAAGTGCAGATCAAAAACTTTATTAGCTTTGATGGATGTTGTTAGCTTATTCAAAAAAGATTACCCAATCAATATAAATGTTGATGAAAGTTTAGTAAAGAAGGTGCAAGAATTTATGTCTAATGTTATTGATGTGCAAAATCTTCATGGAGAGTTCAAGGAATTTTTACAAAAAAATAATTTAAAATTTAAAGATATCGGCCCTACATTTAGGGTGATGTTAATAGGCGAAGGTTCATCTATTGGTATATTTGACATCGTCAATGTTTTAGGTTTTGAAGAGGCAAAAGCAAGGGTTTTGTTATGGAGAGGGCTTGCATAGCACTTGTGTTATATCGTTGGCATAATATTTGACATTGTTGCAAACCCCCAATAAACCACAGATACACTGGATTGTTATTTAAGATATTTTTCAAATTGAAGGAGGTCTTTTTTGCGTGTTCCTATTCTTTTACATGGAATACCAAAGCACATACTCCAAGCTTCTGTTGATTTCTTAACTAAACTCATTGCACCAATTGCAGTGCCTTCTTCTAAAGTAACATTTGGTAAAACAACACTTCCGCAACCAATAATAACATGTTTTTTTAGCACCACTTTTGCATTTATAACATTTGTATATTCCGTTGACACTGTGGGGTTTGTCATAAATTTACCTGAAAAGTCATCACTTGCAGCAAAAATTTCAACTTTCCTTGAGATATTAACAAAGTCGTGCAAAAAAATCCCTTCTGTTCCGCCCGTCAAAGAAGAATATGGTGCAATATGGATATAGCTCCCAATTTCTATTTTTCCACTTAAAATACAAAAATCATCAATTCTGACATTTGAAGCAATTGAAATATTGCTCGCATTGTAAATTGAAGCCTTTTTGCTAATTTTAACATTTTCTCCGAAAGAGTTAAATCCAATTAATTTCAGCTCTTCTGTAGAGTAATAATTTTCCATCGTTTAATTAAAAGGCTTTTCCAAAAATCATAAAAGAATGGTGTTTTATATAAATATCTCAGCCAAATAAATTGCTGCTTTGAGCAAAACGTATTCCATGGCTTCCATTTAGTTGCATAGTGTATTATTACGGGGTCTGTAAATGCTTCTTTTAGTTCGCTTGGTTTGTAGTGTGCATCATTTAAGGAATGCAGGTATCCTTTAAACCAGTAGTTAAAATAATATCCATTAACACCAGAAAGCCCTGAATTATTAGAGCGGTAAAGGTTGTACATATAAGTACACATTGAATATGTAATTGGGATATACCCTATTTTACCATTGCAAACAATATTAATTATATCTTGTTCTGGCTGAATGATAATTTGATAATGGTTTTTCATAAATTCTAAAAATTTGGCAATAATATTGTCTTCTCTCATTTTTTTAAGGTTGTACACTAAAAACCCTGCACCAATACCAGATTTTAGCATTTCCTTATAATGCGTTGGCATTGTTTGGTTGTTATAATATGAAGACAACCTGCCAAGGCATTTCACACCTGCAATATATTGGTTATCGTTACAGTATTGCACTGCTTGTGATACATCTTTCAATACAACAATATCAACATCAGACATAATGATATAATCATGAGATGGGAACAAATCAGGGAGTAATAGCTTATATAAACACTCTTTGGAAAAATGCCCTTTGTTTTTAATTGTGCTCCATTCTTTTTCAAAGCGTGATTCTATGTTGATAAATGTTATTGATGCATTATTAAATTCATTAACAACGGAAATTAGTTTTTCTTGGTTTTGCTCTGTAATATCAGAATGCAAAACATATAGCTCAGATTCTTTTTTATTGAGATTTTTTAGCATAGTGTATATTGTAACACCTGCTGGAATGCAATAGTTGTTATTAAAGGCAAAGCAAATTGGTACCATAGTTTTTTTCTTGAAAAAAAGAAAATCTATGTTATATGTCAAGGAATTTAATATATTCTATCTGTGAAATTTTTCCGAAAGCGTAAAAAACATATTATTAACGGAGAGTCGCCTTTTATTGTGCACGAGGAATCTAGAATATCTAAGGAGTCTTTTATTGGAAGATATTCATATTTAGGTAGATGTTATTCTGATGGTGCTATTAAAATAGGGAAATATTGTTCTGTTGGTAATGGTGTGTATCTTGCCCCAGGTGAACATCCAATGTGTAATTTAACAACCCATCCTATGATATATGGCTGTAGCCCATTTAATGAACATCAAAAAATTGATTTTTCCTTTACAGGTACGCCTCATTTTTTTAATAAATGTGCAAGTGAAAGATTAAAAAAAGACAACTGTGTAACAATTAAAAATGATGTCTGGATTGGTGTAAATGCAATACTATTGCAAGGAATTACAATTGGCAATGGTGTGGTTGTTGGTGCTGGTTCAATTGTTACAAAAGACGTTCCAGACTATGCAATAGTTGCAGGTAATCCTGCAAAAATATTACGATATCGCTTTTCCGAAGAAGAAATTAAGAGTCTTATTGAGTTAGAATGGTGGAATTTAGAACCTTGTACATTAAAAGATATAGATTTCTCTGATATTCAGCACTGTATTAAGACGATTACTCAAATTAAGTACACACAAAGCAGTGAATAAAATTAGCGTTTTAATTCCATCTTATAATCATACTCAGTGGATTAACCAAGCTGTGGATTCTGTATTAACGCAAACATATCAAAATATTGAAGTAATTATTGTAGATGACTGTAGTTCGGATGGTTCGCAAAGCATCATTAAAGAATTAGCTAAAAAGGACAGCCGTATAATTTACAAGTTATTACCAGAAAACATTGGAGCAGTTTTGGCAATGAAAGAAGCTTTTTTGCTTTCAAGTGGCGAATATGTTGCAACAATATCTTCTGATGACACATGGTGTAAAGACAAACTACAGAAACAAATAGAAATGCTAAACAGCAGTAACTATGGTGCGGTGTTTACAAAGGTACACTTTGTTAACCAATATGGAAAGGCAAAGAAAAAGCAAAAAAATATGTTTAATGTTCCAAAAGAAATTAATATACAAAACAGGGAGAGCATATTACGCTTTTTTGCATTACGTGGCAACTTTTTGTGTCACCCTTCTGTATTAATCAAAAAAGAATGTTATTTAGAGTATGGTTTTTACGACCCAAGGTTTCGTTCATTGCCAGATTTTGATTTTTGGGTAAGGTTGCTATTTAAATATGATATATCTATTATCGATGAACCATTAGTCAATTTTAGAATACATACATACAATGAAAGTGGTGAATCCAACATTAATAACCTAAAAAGATGTATGTATGAACATACATGTATATTGTTGACATACTTTAATAATATTATAACAATACAGCAATTGAAAGGTATCTTTCCTATAGAATCTGCATTCATAAAAATTGAAGATGATAGACTGACGCAATTTTATTTATCTCAAATTTTCTTACAAAATGGTGGCATTCCACAAAAACATTGTGCATTAAACCAAATGTTTAAGTTATTGCAAGATAAAACGCTTACAGGTTTATTATTTCAGCACAAACTGTACTCCTATACTCAGTACTCCAAGGATATTGAGCAATCGAATATACACAGAATACAGCCAAAAAAAATAAAGCGATTTTTAAAAAATATTTCTATTGCATTAGGAATTTCATAATACTGCATATTTTGGTTATATCTTGCAATGCAAGATTATGATAAAATGGCAGTGCAAGGACTTCTTGCGAAACTATTTTGGCCTTTGGAACATTCCACCTTATTGTGTTATAATGTTTGTAATTAGTGCATAATGGAAAAAAGTATTTTCGTGTGAGTATATTATATTCCTTTAAAAGTAAATATAGCTCATCTCGTGATATTTTAGCTTCTTTGCTAATTCTAACTATAAAGTATTGATGCATATTGTTTTCACCGCCTGTACCATGTGGAACTGTCAAAGCATAGATGCCTTTTAGGTGCCTCGTATAACAATTGTACATATCTTTACGATGTGCAATGATGTTATCAATGTTTTTTAAATTAATTAAACCAATGCTAGCTTGAATTTCGTTCATCTTAGCATTAATACCGCTTAGTACCACATTTTCTTCATCTTGTATGCCAAAGTTTCGTAAAAGATGCATTGCCTCTTTTAGCTCTGTGTTATTATATACAAGGCAGCCACCTTCAATGGTATGGAATATTTTTGTTGCATGGAATGAAAACATTGATATGTCCCCATACGATGCAATAGGCTTTCCTTTGTATGTAGTCATAAATGCATGTGCTGCATCGTATATTACCTTTAGGTGATGTTTATCTGCAATTTGCTGTATCTTTTATACATCGCAAGCAATACCATAAAGATGCGTTGCAAGAATTGCCTTTGTATCTTTAGTAATTAAAGCCTCTATCTTTGTAGCATCAATACACATTGTATCAGAATTGACATCGCAAAATATAGGTTTCGCACCGCTCCATGTAATGGAATGTGGTGTTGCGGGAAATGTAAAAGGTGTTGTAATGACTTCACCGCCTGTAATGTCTAAAGCTCTAAGTGCTATCATTAATGCAAGTGTACCATTGGAAAATAAAGAAACATTTCCGCCTAAGGTAATAGAGAGTTTCTCCTCCAATTCATTGTGAAGTTTTCCATGATTTGTTAAAATTTGAGTCTCCCAAATTCCATTTATTTTGTCTGTAACATCTGTAATTGGGGGGAGGTATGGCTTATTAACGGGTATTGGGTATGTAAATGGTGTTTGCATTTTTGCATAATAACATTATTTTTTAGTAGTGTGTTTTTTTATAAAAGTCAAGCATGATGGATGACAAAGTGCGGTTATCATAGAAATAGATATATTATCACTAAAGTGGTATACTATAGAATTGATATTCTATAGTATTTATTAAGAGTTATTTAAGGAGTACTATCCTGACTTTGCCCCAATAGAGCAGAAGTTATTATAAATTAAATCTCTCTATGGAAAGTTAGATGGTAATCTGATTGAAAGCTTGAGATGTTATGTAAGGAAATATGATAAATAGCCCAAGGGCTATGCCAAAGAATGTGTTCATCAATACAAACATACAAAAAAATACCCCTTGCATAATGCATGAAAATACGGTATTATAAATGATAACTTATATTTTTATTATGCCATTATCACAGAATGCTAAGAAGATTCTCTCGAACAGTGCGTTGGGTTGCGCTGCTGGTGCTGCTGGTGCTGCTATTGGTGGTGCTGCTGGTGCTGGTTTTGGTTGTTGTATCGGCGGTAATATTACGCAGGGTATTGTCGGCTCTCAGGCTGTGCAATGGGCAGCGGGTGGTGCTGGTGTTGGTGCTGGTCTCAGTGCCTTATATACAGTCGCATGGCTTTGTGACAGTCAACCTTGTACATCCAAGATGCAAATTCATCCATCAGGGAATGCAGTCGTTACAACGCAGCCATCACCACCAAGCGGCAATGTAGCTGTGATATCTCAGCCATCATCACAATTCTCGTCACCACCAAGTGGTGTTATCAATGTCACTGTCAATGTCAATCATAGTCCTTCGCAGGGAGATGGTACAAATACCATTGGACGGCCTTAAGAAGATGAAATAAATAAGTTATTGAAATTTAATTAACTAACCTTATTGGGAGCATACCATTAAGGTTAGTTATATTATGCAGTACAATCATAAGGAAATTGAGAAAAACGCAAAGGCAAAATGGTATACCCAACCAAAGCAAAGTGCAGAATATCAAAAGTATATTTTGGAAATGTTTCCGTATCCATCTGGTAATTTACATATGGGGCATGTGCGGAATTACACTATTGGGGATGTCATTACTCGTTATAATAAACTTAATGGCGTGAATGTTTTACACCCAATAGGGTGGGATTCCTTTGGTCTTCCTGCGGAAAATGCAGCAATGGAAAATAAAGTACACCCACAAGAGTGGACATTGTCGAATATTGCAAAAATGAAAAAACAGTTTCAAGAACTTGGATTTGATTTTAATTGGGAGGCAGAAGTGACAACTTGTATGTCTGAATATTATAAGCATAGTCAGGCAATGTTTTTAGACTTCCTATCACATAGTTTGGCGTATCGTAAGAAATCACTTGTAAATTGGGACCCTATTGATAGCACCGTTCTTGCTAATGAGCAGGTAATAGATGGAAGAGGTTGGCGTTCAGGTGCCTTGGTGGAACAAAAAGAGTTGAATCAATGGTTTTTAAAGGTGTCTGATTTTTCTGAAGATTTGCTAAGTGGGTTGGATAATCTCAAAGAATGGCCAGAAAAGGTGAACACAATGCAAAAGAATTGGATTGGTAAGTCTGTTGGTGTGGAAGTTGATTTTGATGTTGCCGTAGACCAGAAACTTGAATGTAAAGATTTTTTAATTCGTGAATATACCATTGAAGATAAGCATTTTCTTGACGATCTTGATGAAAATCTTGGCGACTATACGCACGAAAATATGGAAAAATGGATATATTTTTGGCTAATATTTAAAGAAGATGGTACATTTCTTGGGCGTTGTGGAATTACAAAATTACACGGTGCAAGCCAATATAATGGAACTCCTGAAATCGGATATATACTTAAAAAGGAATTTCACAGTCAAGGAGTTGCTTCAAAAATTATCCCAATGACTGCAAAATATGTAGTGGCAAAACTTGGCTTTGAAAAGCTTTGTGCAGTGACATCATTTGGAAATATTGCAAGCCAGAAAATTTTACAAAAAGCAGGATTTATACAAAATGGAACGGTAATAAATTCATATGGGGAGGAAATGTTTTGGGAGGTAACCAAAGAGAAGATTACAGTATTCACAACCCGTCCAGAGACGCTTTTTGGTGCTTCATTTATTGGAATTTCACCACGCCACCCAATTGCATTAAATCTTGCAATAAAAAATGCAGAAATTACATCCTTTGTTAAGGAGTGTAATGCGGGTAATCAAAAAGATATTGATACTCAAGAAAAAAAAGGTATATTTACGGGGTTATATGCGTTTAACCCTGTTTACAAAGAACAAGTGGTAGATGTAAAAGGATTAAAGTTCCGTCCTCTTAAAAATGATGATTTGCCATATATTGAAAATATTTTAGATGGCAATGACGACCATATGATTTATAAAAAAGATCGTGCAAAATATTACATTGATACTTCAATTGAAGAGTACAAAGTGTATGGATATGGCTACGATGCCTTTACTTTTGACGGTGAAATTATTGGCTTTGGAGGAATATCCAATGGAGAGTCTCGAGCATTAGAAGGTCTGGCATTTGTATTTGTTTTGAGTAAAAAACACCAAGGCAAAGGCTTTGCTAAGGCAATAATTCAACATTACATTAACAAATCATTTTATGAAGTTAAAGCTCACCAAGTGAATGCATTGGTTACAACGGAAAATGAATCCTCAATCAAAGTTATCTCAAAATTCCTTCACAAGCAAGCTGGAATTAAACGCATTGCAAATTTTGAAAAAGACAACTATCTTTTTACTTTAAAAAACCCTGCGTTAGTGCCAATTTATATTGCAAATTTTGTACTTATGGAATATGGAACAGGTGCAGTCTTTGGTTGCCCTGCCCATGATGAGAGAGATTTTGATTTTGCAACAAAATACAATTTACCAATTAATCAGGTTGTTACGCGGTATCATAATGCTGTTATAGAGACAGAAAGGTGCTATTTGCGTCCGTTTAATAAAAGTGATGGTGATTTTAAGTTATGTTACGATTTATGGAGTGACAAAGATGTTGCAACACCAATGGGAATTGACCCAAAGAACCCCGCAGAAGATATAGCAAAAAAACTTTCGAGATATGAGCAAAATATGGATGAATTTGGTTTTACTAATTTCGCAGTTTTTGAAAAAGAATCCAATGAGTTTGTAGGCTCGTGTGGTTTGGGGTTATTTCATAACCCTGATAACGACAGAAACCCACTAAAACCCGTAAACTCTGAAAAGTATTCTAGTGCAGATATAGAGCTTGGATATGTTTTGCATAAAAAATACTGGGGTAAAGGTTATGGTACGGAACTTGCAACGGCATATGTAAACTTTGTATTTAATAATTATGATGACATTCAAAGGATAGTTGCGGTTACTGTTCCTGATAACATTAAATCACAAAAAGTATTAGGAAAATCTGGATTTGAATTTATTAAGCAAGTTAGTTCTCAAGGATATGGAAAGGAGAAATTTTTTGTTTTGCAAAAAAATAATTTTAAATTGGCAGAAAACAACACATTGTTATCATATACGGAGAAATCTGGAACAATTATTAACTCATACTTTCTTAATGGTCTATCAGTTTCGCAGGCATTTGAAAAAACTATAGAATTTTTACAAACCAATAATTGTGGTAAAAGCAAAACAACATACAAACTGCGGGACTGGGGCATTTCACGCCAACGCTACTGGGGATGTCCTATTCCAATAATATATTGCGATGATTGTGGAATTGTTCCTGTTCCCAAAAAAGATTTACCAATAATTCTACCAAATGATGTTGTAATTGAATCGGGCAAAAACCCTCTTCAAACCCATCCAACATGGAAATATTGCAAGTGTCCAGAGTGTGGAAAAAATTCAGAAAGAGAAACAGATACATTCGATACATTCTTTGAGTCCTCTTGGTATTTTTTACGATTTTGTTCACCAAAAAGCGAAAAACCATTTGAAAATGCGAAACCTGTCGACCTTTATATTGGGGGAGTAGAGCACGCCATTTTACACTTGTTGTATTCTCGGTTTTTTGTAATGGCATTGAATAAATGCGGATACAATGTTTATGATGAAACTCGTAATGGGGAAACTTTAGAAACGAAAAATTTATATCTTCGCCCAATAACGCAAAATGATTTCCATCTTTTATTGAAACTCAACAAGGAAAATGAAGGCAATGAGTTTACGCCAATGACTAGCTCTACAGCGGAAAACACAATTGAAAACATTACACAAAAACGCCTTGATCGTGTAATTGCTGATGCAAAAAACGGATATATTATGTTTATGGTGTTTGAAAAGTCTACAAATAATTTTGTAGGTGAAGTAGATTTTAAAGTTATGAGTAACAACAATTCGTACTACAAAAAAAGTGATATTGATTTGGGATATGCAATTTTGAAGGAACACCAAAGCAAAGGTTATGCAACGGAAGGTGCAAAGGCGGTGTTAGAATATGTTAAATCAAATACAAACATTACACAACTTCTTGCAACGGCAAATCCACGAAATATTGCAAGTAGGAAGGTGTTGGAAAAGTGTGGCTTTAAATACATTGACGACATTGCAATTACAGATTACAAAGAAGATGGCTCGTTTGATTTTGAAATGATTTGGAGTGTGCATAAAATAGACATTACCAGAAAATCAATTGAACCATTTAAAAAACTTGTTACACAGGGAATGGTTTGTCATAGAACATTTAAAAAAAATGGCAAATGGCTTTCGCCTGAAGAGGCAAAGGGACAAAGCGATGTTGAGGTAGGGAAGTCTATCAAAATGAGTAAATCTAAAAAAAACACAGTTTCTCCCGTGGAAATTGTTGAAAAATATGGAGCAGATACCGCGCGGTTTTTTATTATATCAGATAGCCCTGTCGACCGTGACTTTGAATGGAGCGATGCAGGGGTGGCATCGGTAAATAAATTCCTTCAAAGGATATGGAGATTTGGCAGTAACATTGCAGACGGCAATAATAGTTGTAAATCTTCTGAAATCCATAAAATATTACAAGAGTATATTGTTAATATGCAAAATATTTTGTTAAATAAAGTTATTGCAAACCTTTATACTGCCTTTTCAGTTGTAGAAAAGCTACCGCAGGAAGAACAAAAATCAGCATTTGAAATATTCTTGCAAATGCTATTTCCCGTTGCACCACATCTTGCAGAAGAGTTGTATGGCAAAAATTTTAATAAACTCATTACATCTATTCCGTTTGCAAAGGTACAAAAAGAATATATAAAAACCAATGCTTGCAAAGTAATAATACAGGTTGATGGAAAAATGAAAACAGTTCTTGAATTTCCTAAAGAACCAACACAAACACAAGTTGTGAGCTGTATAAAAGGAATTGCAAGGCTTCAAGTCTTCATTGAACAGAACACAAAGCTAATTTTTATTAAGGGAAAGGTGTTAAATATTATTACAAAATGATTATACTAATAGACTTACTTGGCATTTTAATTGTCACAATGCTTGGCTTTCAGGGGTATAAAGATTATCGTAACATTTGTGCATCGTATATAATACCATGTCTGTGTAGCTTTTCTATTTTTTATAAAATCTTCCCATTAATATACAGCTTTACATTGATGTATATCCCCAATACAATTGTTGCAGGTGTGATTACTATTATTGCAATTAACTCTGTGCTAATTGCTATATTTCATCGAATGTTTATTGCTATACATACACATATACAGGAGAAATTCTTTCTTCCGGAGCCGCCAGTGTTTACCAAGAAAGTTATTGCTGTAACGCTTGGGCTTTTAACGGGATATATATTTACTAGCGGAGCAATTTCAGCCCTTGAAGAGTATAATCATACTGGTGTATTTCGTCAGTCGCAGATTTATAAATTATCACATACACGCAAACAACAGAAAGCAACGCATAATAAAATTGATAACCTACCATCTTTAAGAGAATTATATTCCGAGGAAAATGTTATACGATTTAACTTTACTGAGAGTGAGCTAATTGCTATACTGAAAATGATTAGGGCAATTTCCAATGCAGATGCACATTCTCTTCTTCAGAATCTTGATTCAAATGAAAATATTAAAGATGTTTATCAAAATTTAATAGAGGTATACACGAAGATTGATACAGAATCTATTGATAAGCGTTACACGGTAACAAATGATAATATAGACCTAGTTAAGCATAAAATAGGTTTTCAAAGGCAGGTAAGTAAAAAAGCACCATCAAAAATATATACATCCAAAGCAAATATTAAAAGTATTTCTGATATTATAGACTTGATATAGAAGAGCTTAAAATATGTATATGAAAGTGAAAGACTTCTTGCCCAGCGTTATATCCGTTGTTTGTTAATATTTTAAAGTTTTGAAGTTTAAGTATATTTGTTGCAATGTTATTGACGGTTTGAAAGAAAGATGATATTTCTTCGCTAGGAGCGTTGGATGTAAAGGATGTAAAGTTAGTATACTGACCCTTAGGGACAACTAAAATATGTGTTTTTGCTTTGGGGTTAATATCTTCAAATGCAAGGATGGAGTCGCTTTCAAAAACAATTTTTGCAGGAATTTCCTTGAGAATAATTTTTGCAAATATATTATTATGGTCATATTTTTCCTCACTACTCATAGGGTATTGAAAAAAATTATATTTTATTAATTGTGTCTGTGTATGATTTTACACGCAAAGTTTTTTTGTGCGTGGAAATATTATGATGAACTATATTATGTTTGTGACAATAATCTATGGCAGATTTCGCACTGTCAAATGTCATAGTTTGTTGTTTTATAGTGGAGCTTGTGCCGTCCCAGTGTGTTTGTTGATATTGGTGATATATTTTTTCAGTTGGGATAAACTTCAGAACCCATAAATTTTCCCTTATTAAACCAGACTGCATTGCTGATTTTCCTATATTATATAAAACTGCCTTCATTTTTTATAAAAACTCAATTTCTTCCTCATTTATGATGTCTTCTGACTGGATGTAACGATATTGACTGAGATACTTTGTTTGCAAGTCAAG
Source organism: uncultured Rickettsiales bacterium (assembly GCA_905480015.1). Classification (GTDB taxonomy): domain Bacteria; phylum Pseudomonadota; class Alphaproteobacteria; order Rickettsiales; family Deianiraeaceae; genus CAJQOT01. Next base: position 23,838 of record CAJQOT010000068.1, read on the forward strand.
GATTTTTTGGTGATTTTGATTGCGTGCAAATTGTAATGCTAGGTTGGCAGTTTTTATTCGCTCGTCTACAATGTTGTTATTTATGTATTTATTTTGTGCAAGTAATGTAAAGTATTGGTCTTTACATAGGAGCATCGTTATTATTAGCAACGGTGTAAGAAGAAAGCTACCACCGGTAACAAAGCGAATGATATTTCGCTGGTTGCTAACAATCATTTTCAACATATTATTTTCTAAATCGTTTTTTGATTCTTGCAAAGAAGCCTTGTTTTATTTCTGGAGATTCATACAATGTTTCATTAAAAACGCATACAATGTCCGATCCATTTCTCAATGTAAAGCGTGGTGATATTGTCTCTACTACAAGGTAACTACCGACCATGCGAAAGTTCACAAGCGATTCATAATTTTCTGAATCAACGAGAAAAATTGCAGGTATTACGCCACCACGGTCTCTAAATTCAAAGTATGTAAATTCTCCATCATCAAAAATTTTGAGAGGATATAAGCTGCTATGCCCTGTAATTGTGTAATTAAAATTATATTTTTCTGGTTCTAAATCAAGGTTTGGAAGAAGAGATTTTGAATACCTTCTGATAGTTTTTTGTTCTTCTTCTGTTGGATAGGTAAATTGATAGTAAAATGTGTAGTTGTCGTCAAAGATATCGCTTGGTTCCTTTGCATACATTTCAAAGAAATACATATGTTTGTTTGTCATAACGGTGAATTGTGTGTCAGCATTTGATGCAATTGGTTTTAAAAAAAGCTTATTTTTTTGTGGGAGCAGCTGCCAAGAGTCGTCTTTGGGGTTTGTGATTGAGGCAACAATTTCATTTTCGTCAAATTCAATGTAAGTTGTGTTGTCATAAAGTGCAATTACTTCGTATACGCCGTTTTCCATATATGGAAAAACTTTAAAACGAGAGTCATGCCCAAGAGTTCTTGCTTTAATTGACCTTCTCTTGACGTTCTCTTTAGCGTCTTTTTTATATAAACCAAAATCCTTTTCTGCATAAGAAGTAAAGCATATTAATGAAAATATCAATACTATAGGTCTTAACATCCTTCAATTAAATAAACATTTGACATTGTTCAATAATAGTTTTTTCTTAGAAATCAAGACTTATTAAAAAACTGTAATGATGCAAAAAATCAATAGTATTGTCAAAAAATTCCATAGCCATAATGGTGACACTCAAGAATTTAAAACCAATTTATTTAACAACTTTTTTGGTGACATTAATCAGTCATTTGTAGGTGAGGAGCACATAGAATTTGTAACAGATTTTTGTTTGAAAGCTGTTGCTGATTACAAAGAAGAGCAAATATTTAATATGGTGTCAAAAAAGCGTAACGAAACAAGGGCGTCTTATTGTATTGTTATGATGGATCGTCCATTTATTACAGATTCTATTCTTGGGTGGGCTAATACTGAATCATTGTATCCATCAATTTTTATACATCCAAGTTTTTTCTTTGATGCAAAAACGCATCGTTCGTCAGCGATATATGTTGAGGGGATGCAAAGATATTCTATTATATATTTTGAATTATCAGACTTGCTGTCGTCTAAACAAGAAATTCTGCTTAAGAGTGTATTAAAAGAGGTACATATTGCAACGAAGGATTATCAAGAAATGAAAGATTGGCTTCTTGATGTGTCACGGAAGAATTACCAAGATAGCGAAGTGCAAAAGTTTATAGAATGGATATGTGATGAAGCATTTGTAATGCTTGGAACTTCAAATGGTGACCATAAAATGGGAGTGTGCCAATTGGAAAGATATCAAGGGTGTGAGCTGTCAAAGCCGCAGTGGATATATTCTGATGTTGTTATCACGAAATCTCTTATGATATCATATGTGCATAGAAGGGATCCGCTTGATATTGTGATGATTAAAAATGAAGAATCTACTATATATATTTATGGAATATTTACAACTCATTCATACAAAAATAAACTGCTTGAAATTCCTATTGTAAATACAAAAATTGATGAAATTGTTAAACATGCAGATTTCCAAGATGTAAATTATAATCGTAAGGAGCTTTTTTCATTTCTTGAAAACCTTCCAAGGGAAGAGTTATTCTCTACTTCGGCACAATTTCTCTTTGATGTATCTATAAAGTACATCGATGCAATGACAAGGGGTAGAACATTTGTGTATAGTCGCCAGTCTCTTGCGTTTCCTTTAATTGTATTTGCTATTTTTGCTCCGCATACAAAATTCACAATTACGCTTCTTAAAAAAGTTACAGAAGCTTTGCAGAGTCACTTTAACAAACAAGATATCACGCGGAAATTTTCTAATACTTATTCAACGGATAGAGTAGTAATGAGTTTCTTTGTGAATACTCAACAAAGCAAACAGCTAAGTGAGGCACAAATTGAAGACCTTAACAAGACACTCATTGATATTTGTGAAAACTCCGCAGATGGTCTTATTGAGGCATTGTCTCAGTATAGTGATATTAAGCCAAACAAGATAATGCAAAAATATGATAATGCATTAAGTCCGGGTTATATTTCTAAACATAATTCTGCGGAAATTGCATACGATATTGTCCATATAGAAAGGTTGTCAGATGTCGTGTCGTGTATTGTTTCGGTTACTTCTCACAACGAAGATGATGTATCCCTTAAGGTGTATGCAAACACGCAGCACAATCTACATAAAATTATTCATGTGTTAGAACAGTGTGGTATTATTACTTTTAGCGAGAACCCTTTTGAGGTGTCGAATGATAACATTTCCGCATTTGTACATGATATTACAGGCGTGTTAAAAGTTACGGCAGATTCTAGCCTAATTAATAATAAGAAATTTACAGATGTTGTTGAGAAGGCACTACTTAAGCAAATTCCTCATACTACATTGAATAAACTTTCGATTACAGCTCAAGTGTCGCATAGAGACATTTTTCTAATTAAGTCATTCACAAAGTATTTAAAGCAAATACAATTTAAATACCAAGATGAAACTATTCATGATACTCTTGCCCAGTACCCACAGATAGTAAGAAAAATTTTAGAGCTTTTTTATGGAAAGTTTGACCCTAAATTATTAGGAGACCGTAACGAGGTGATTAAAAATATTGATGCAGAAATAAAAGATATT
>CAJQOT010000069.1 GCA_905480015.1 uncultured Rickettsiales bacterium
TAAATAATTTATTATAATAATTATCAATCAATTCTTTTGTTTCTTGGATTTTTTCTAATAACCCCTTATCATTTTCATCTTCTTCATTTCCTTTTAATATTTCATTATAGGCTGTTTCAATAGAAAGCTGATTTTTTTCTATTTTTCTCTGTATGGATTCATCACCGTTGGTAAGTGTATTATGATAATTAGTAATTTCTGTAGAAAATTCTTTAATTTCTGCCTTTAATGACTTACCACCTTCTTCCTTGGGTTGGAACAATTCTGTATTAAAATTTTGTACTTCTGTATAAGCCTTCTCAATAGAAGATTGGTTTTTCTCTATTTGTTTCTGTATGGATTCCTCGCCGTTTGTTAATGTGTTATGATAATTAGTAATTTCTGTATGTTTATTTGATGACTCTTGATAAAGATTTCTAATTTTCTGTGCCAGTGATTCCTTACCCTCTTCCTCATTATCTTCAAATAGCTCATTATCAAAATCTTTTATCTTTTTCTGAAATTCCAGTACATCACTGTTAATAGAAATACCTTGCTCGTTTTTTTGAAAAATTTGATTATAAAATCCTATTATTTCTTGCTGATTCTTTAAAATTGCTTCTGAGTTTTGAATTGTTTGTGATAATTTGTCAAAAGCTTCAATTCCTCCAATCTTTTCTATTTTTGATAGAAGAATATCAAGCTGTTCTTGTAACTCTTGTTTTGTACAATTTCTAATTTTTTTATTATCTGTCATAAATTTTATTAATCAATCTAAACTAAAAACTCCCTACCAATTTTCAAAGCCTCTTGTTTATCAATGTTCAAGTAATTTGAAGTTGATACTACGGATCTTTGTCCCAATAATAATCTTACTGCTTCAATATTTCCTGTTTTTCTATAAATAAGAGAGGCTCTTGTTCTTCTTAGTGAGTGAGTAGAGTATAGTTTTGAATCCAAACCAATTAAACTAACCCACGATTTTACCAATTCACTGTACCACCTTACGCTCATAGGCTTACTATAATCTTTAGAGGTAAACAAGTAATCATCTTCATATTTTTTACTTTTGTTAATCCAGTTTTTTAGATATTCCTTTGTTTCTTCTGAAATTATTACTATATGAGATTCCTTGGTTTTTTGTTGCTTCATCACTATTTCATCTTTTATTTCCTCTTTGTGATTCATTACATCTTCTACAAGTAGCTTTAATAAATCTCCTGCACGGAGCATTGTATCCAATCCAAGGCTTAACAATGCTAAATCTCTAACAAGGTTTTTGCTTTTTAAAATATCTTTCAAAAGTCTTACTTGTTTAGGAGTGAATGGTTTTTTCTGCCCAACTGACTTATTTTTATTCCAAGGAATCATAGATAATATTTCTTCAATAATATTGTTCCGCTTTATAAGTATATATTATATATAGCGGTTATAAAGTCAAGATTAAATAAAATATTATCTAAGCATTGTAATGTTTATAAGGGTTTGTACTAAATATAGTGACTTCCGCTTTTAACAAAAGGGGAAGTAAATTACCCTTCAATTTCTAAATACTGCTCTGGTGAAATAATTGGAATATCAATACTTCCAGCTTTAAAGGGATTCAGTATAAGTAAATCCTCATCGTAGGTCAAAATATAATCCATTCTTAGGGTATATGCAATATCAAGCCACATATCATCGTTCTTATCACGGCAAGCTACTATTTGTTTTTCCACATTGATAAACTGCCCCCTTGAAATATATGAGTTGAGGAAATTATCTCTTTCCTCTTGTGGTATTTTTTTAAATATTTTCTTTTCTAAAACTCTTTTTAATTCATCCAGCGTGTCATTTGAATAATAAAAATCATAGCCTTGCTTGATAATATTTTCAAAAGCTAAAAATGAATAAGAATTATTTGAAAGCAGTAAGCGAATAATAACAGATGTATCTATTACAACAGATTTCATATATTTTTAAATTTAAGAAATTTCATATACAAGTTCATCAATTTCCTCTTCACTTATATTTGCTGTTTGAGAGCTTGACTGTATTGCTGAAATAGAAGAAAAAAGGCTGTTATCGAGTCGATTTTTTTGTTGTTTTACAATCGCCCTTCTCGTAATAAATTTTTCTAAAATTTGTTTATACTCAGTTTCGTGTTCTTGATACTCCCGTATTACATTCTTATCAAGCTGTAATTTTACGTCTAATGTTTCAAGTAATGTACTCATAATAAAGTATTTAATGTATATTAATATTTAAATTGTATCTATTCTTTTAAAATAATCAAGTTATCAAATATAATAACTATACATTTTTTTATCATTTTATATGTTCATTTTATAAAAAACACCAAATTAGCGTTAATTCAGCTGGTGAATACTTGATATTAGCGTGAAAAATGGGAATCCACATATTTTTCTTTTTTCAGCTCCCTTCAAAGCAATTTTTTTTCTTAAAAAAGAAAAAATTGATTCTGACTTTATATAGTCTATTAAAGACTAATAAAGTCTAATATAGTTAGCAATTTTGAAAACCCTTATAGAATGCGGGTTTCTGAGGTGTTTTTACGATTGTCTATTGTAAAAATCACGATTGTCTATTGTAAAAACTGCGTATCTGACAAACTACTGTAAATAGTAATTTGCTGGCTGTCATCATTTGTGATTTCTTTCTCTTTATAATCAAGAATACATTTTATTTCTTTCAGCCTTTCAAGGGTCTTTTTGAGGTATAGCGAAGCATTATGTTTATCGGTTGCATTACTTTTTTCAAGTCCTGCATGTTTAATGAGTTTTTTTCTATTCCAAGTGATAGGTTTATGATTCAGTTGGTCAAACCTTGTTGCAAGTTTGAAAGCGAGTGATATTCTTTCTCCTTCAATTCTTGAATCAAGACTAAAAATACCGTCTGGAAATATTCTCCCTCTGTTGTTTTGTGCATTTGAGCCAAGAAGTTCGCCTGTGAGGTCAAGCATTACCGTTCCGCTTTTGTTTTCTGTGGAGAGTTCAAAGCTAAGAAGTGGAATATTTAGAAACTTCCCTCCTCCTGTTTTACTGTTTTTATCTTTTGTTTTTACAGGGATTCTGATTTTCATTCTTTGCAGGGTGCGTATGGATTTTGTGAAGTTTTCTCTTGTGGATTGTCTAAAATATCCATTTTCAGGTTTTTTTAGAAAGGTTGCGAGGACATCATCTATTTTAACGCAGGTAAAATTAAATGATTTTTGAATGGTTACGGCATAATTCCATAAAGCACAGTAGTGTTGTAATATAACACCATCTTGAATGGTTCGTTTTATGACATCAAATATATTTTCAATATCATCTTCGCTTTTTATTTCCTGTATTTCATCATCAAATTTAAAACCAAGTTGTCCCCTGCTGTCCACTTGAATTTGTACTTCCCCATTGTTGTATTGAGTGTATTTTTGTAAAGTATTGGCTATTAATTCTTTTTGGCTGTCTATTTCATCTATGGCATTTGAATAGGTATCACTAAAAATAGATGGAATTCCAAAGTGATTTTTTGGTATTTCATTTGGGAAGAGTGATTGTTCTTTTCCTTCTACCTTTGAAAGTGATTTGAGTATTTTACTCAGTGATTTCTTTTGTTTATCATCGGTTATTTTCCCCTTTGCTTCTACTAATTTTTGGTATATGGTGCTAAAGTTTTCAATTTCATTCTCATTTGTTTCAACCCCTACTTCTGCGAACAGTTTTTTTATTTCCTTGTGCATTGGCTAATTTTTAAGAATTAATTTTTGACTTCTTTGTAAAACTCCGTTTACATCTCTTTTAAAAGTAAATTCGCTTTCTATTGGTTTAAATCCGTTACATTTTACTATTTCAGCATTGATATATAATTCGCAAACATCTTGGTCAATAAACGATTCATCGCTTTCAAAACAGTATTTATCTGCGTCTTTTCTGTGTATTTTCTTTAAAACTATATTCCACCTCGAAGCGTCTATAAAGGCAGATGAACCCCTTGCGGAGTGTTGGTCTAGGGTATCAGACATCATTTTTCCTGTGTGGTGGGCAAAAAGGATTGTTGTTCCCATATTTTTTAATTCTTCCAGTATTTCAACAAATTTTGTTGCGTCTCTGCTGTTATTCTCATCGCCTTCAAAAAATCGTATAGCAGGGTCAAGAATAATGAGCTTTGGTTCGTGTATTTGTATGTAGAGTTTTAAATCTTTGCGGAGTTTAGATTGTGCGTTGAGTGTTACATTTTGCCCATTTACACATAAAAACGAGAGGTTTTTATTTACTTCGGATTCATTGGTAATGCTGTTTTTGTAGCTTGTTTTGATTGATGATATTCTTCTGTGAATGTCGTCTTTGTCTTCTTCTCCCATGATATACAAAACATTTCCTCCGTTGTTTGGGTTTTTCATTCCCATAAAATCCATTCCACTGGCAATGGAAACGGCGAGTTGTAATAAAAACCACGACTTTCCTGTGCTTCCTTTTGCGACTACTGAGCCGACTTTGTTTTCTGCGAGAAAGTTTTGAATGAGCCATTGTATAGGTGGTACTTCTTGCTGTAAATCTCCAAATTGAAAGGAGATTTTTGGGTTATTAAACAATACACTGGCTTCAAGTGTTGGTTTTTCTTTGGTAATTATTTCTTTTTCTAGTTGCCATAAATCGGTAAACTTTCCTCCTTCATTGAGGAAATCCGTTATATCATAGCCCTCTTTGTTTTCTTGGTTGAATGAGTAAATATTGATTTTTTCTTTTACGGTAAGGAGTTCATTTGCAAGTTTTTTACTTCCCTCTTTTCCTGCGGTGTCGTTATCGTAAATGATTGATATTTCTTTTGGATTGAGTGCCTGTATCTTTTGTGTTGTATTTTGTGGAATGGTTTTTGCTCCTGTGGTTATGGTTATTGCTATGTATTCGTTTTGCTTCCCTACTTGTTTTATTGTCTCTGTGAGTCGCATACAATCTTTTTCTCCTTCTACAAAAATAATGTGCTTTTCTTTTTGAAAGTGTGGCTCGTGCCAAAGTGGTGCTTTTGCATTTTCATCAAAGAACATTTTTCTTTTTCCTGTGTTTTCGTCTTTCACAATAGAAATTCCTTTGTATCCGAGTAAAGTTTTGTTTTCAATTTGTGGATATAAAATGTAATCATACCTTGATTGTAAGCCAAACTCTTTTGCTGTTTCTTGTGAAATACCAACGGATTTGAGATATTCTAAATGGGGTTTTTTACATATATCGTCCAAATAGTCCGTTTTTAATTTAACAAACCTACTTCTGCTCTATCTTCTTTATCTTCGCTCTCATCAATTAAAATATCATATTTTACAAGCTCATTCATTTTGGCAAAACTCATTGGAAT
>CAJQOT010000070.1 GCA_905480015.1 uncultured Rickettsiales bacterium
ATTTAATGAATAAATACGATGTACTGACCAAGTGTCATAATTTCATGAATACATACATTGAAGATGCTAATAAGTTTATTATGCACACAATACCATGCAGTAAAACGCAGGAAATGTTACTTACTTTATTAAATTTTTTTACAAAGCGTGATTTCTAAATTTATTCAAACCTCAGAGATTCATGCGGAAGGACTTTGCATGAACGAATGGAAGGTAAAATTGTGGAAATCATACAAAGAATAAACGAGAACAAGCAAATTTTCCACACACTTTCCCAGTGAACAGTGGAAGGTATATATGAGAGGAAGTAATACGCAGAGTCAAAAATGACACTCCCTGTTTGGGTTTCGAGCCAATTTTTGATGTCATCAATTTTAAGTGAAAGCATACTTCCAAAAACCGCACCGAAAAAAATTGCTGGCAAGGTAATGATTGTACCAAATACGAAAAATATTTGTACAATACGCCCGCCTCTCATACCAAATGATTGTAAAATAGCAACGGACCTTCTTTTTTCATTTACAATGCTCGTGATTGTTGAAAAGATTATAAATGCAGAAATAATTAAAAAAAGACTTAATATTAAAAACATAACAGCTGTTTGCGTGGCTATTGCATCAATAAATGATTGATTATCTGTTTTCCAATTTGTGATGTAGTTATCTGAAAAGGTAGGAAGATTTCCAAGTTGACGATACACATCTTCTGTTTTATTTGCATCTATAAGGGTAATTTCCAGTGCATTAGCTAACATTCCTTCGCTCTGTATGTTAAATAGTAAGTTGCCTGCGTCCTTTATATGCAGGTATACAGCGGTTGAATCGTAGATGTGCATATTAACTTTGAAGTACCCTGAAACTGTATAAGTTTTGTGAATTGGCAATGATCCAAATATTGTCCTTCGCATTTTAGAAGAAAGTATGGTTATGTTGTCGCCAATTTTAATTCCAAGTTTTTGTGCAAGTTCAATACCAATTGTAGCATGACCTTCTTTAAATTTACCTTTGACAATAGACTGCTTTAGGAGATCTCTTGATTGGAAGTACCGTGTTGTTACGCCTTTAATAATAACGCCAGAAGTTTTGTCATTAAACGAAACAACTCCTTCGCCGTTTGCCGTTGGGTGTGTGCTTGAAATATTTAAATTTGTGTTTAATGCGTTTGTTTTTGTGGAAATATCTGCAAAGACTGTTTTTGATGGATAAAGTGTAACATGCGGTCGAGTTCCTATGATTAACTTTTCAAAATCTGATTTAAACCCGTTCATAACAGAAAGAACGAGTATTAAAGTTGCAACGCTTAAAAACACACCAAAGAATGCAAGAAACACACCAAATGATGGTAAATATTTGTATTTTTTTGAAAATAAATAACGAAAAGAAATAGAAAGCATACCTTGACATTGTAATTGATAATTAACTAATCTCTAGTAAAAGTATTTATCAAGTAAAATGCGAAGGAATGTATATTTAGTAATAATATCTATATTATTTTCTGGAGTTTCATTAGCGGGCGATGTAGTGCAAAAGCAATACGCATTGGTTAAAATTATAGACAAACTATACGCTGATGTTATTCGTAAAAAAATTGAAATAAATGAAGTAATGGTACACAATGATATTGCAATTTCTGTAACGCAATGCATTAAAAATGAAAAAGATCAAATCTTTGCAATGCTCAAAATTAAAGATGAATATGGAAAAGTATTTCATAAATGGGTTTCTACTCAAGAATACAACCTTACGCCGTTACAACATGTACGCTTTGATGTTACCGTCCAACAGTGTGATGTCAACGCAGTCATTACACTGTCAATAGAGTCAAATAACGAATAATCTATTGCAACTATTTCTTCATTTTTTGACTTTAGCAGCAAATTCACCCCCTTGATTTTCCAATTTTCTCCTCTATTTTTGATTTTTTTAAGAGGGTTTGCAGTCAATATTCGCAACTCTTTTAGAATGTTGTGCACCTATAAAGGTTGTTTCAAGGAATATTCTAGCCATTTGTTCAATTTCATGCAAAGAAAAGAATCTTGCTCCAAAACATGCAATATTTGCATCATTATGTTGGCGTGAAAGTTCTGCTATTTTTTCATTGTATATTAGTGCTGCACGAACTCTAGGGTATTTATTTGCCACTATTGAAACTCCAACTCCAGAGCCACATATTAAAATTCCAAAGCTCTCTTTAGTTGATGTAATTTGCTTTGCAAGTATGTGTGCATAGTGCGTGTAGTCAGTTTTTTCGCTTGTATGAGTTCCCAAGTCGCATACATCAAAAGATTGTTCGAATACATCTTTTAAAGTATTTTTTGCGTCAAATCCAGCATGATCGGAGGATAGAAATAATCTTTTCATATCTTCATTGGCATTATAATATAGAAAAAAGTATTTTGTGAGGAATCTTGTACCATTATTGGGTAATTAGAATCCTTTACAAAAATCTTAACTTCATCGGAATCTATTAAGGCGATTATATCTTTTAGATATACAAAATTACACATTATTTGCAACTCATCATCTTTTGTAAATGTTGCAGGTAGCTCATCAAAGCTACGGTTGATATCTTTAATAGACGATATCTTAATTGTACTTTCAGAAATTATTAGACGCACGCCAATCTCATTTGTTAAGTGAAGGTAAATTGAAGATACACGGTCAATTGCTGTTAAAAATTTCTTTGTATTGACTGTCAAGTAATCAACATAATCTTTTGGAATTACGCGTTGATAGTCGGGAAATTCGGCATCAATAAGTTTTGTTGTCAAACGTGAATTTTCAAAATGAAATGTTGCTTTTGTTTCCGAGATATCAAGCGATATATTTTCACCTTCTGACTCAGCAACTTTACGAAGTTCTACTACCACTTTACGTGGAATGGTAATTTTTGCATCTTGTGAAATGTCTTCACTATCAAAATAAGAGTACGCAAGGCGATGTCCATCTGTTGATACACCAAAAACCTTTTTTTCCTCAGCATGTAAATGTAGCAAAAGACCATTAATGTTATATCTTGCTTCGTTTGCATATATACAAGAGCGTGTTTTATCTACAAGGAAAAGTAAATCCTTTTTATTAAAATTGATTGTTTGATCTTTTATTGTTGTTAACAAGCTGGGATAATGCTGAACATCAAGAGTTGCAAGTTCAAACTTTGACTTACTATGCTCGATTACAAGGTAATTTAGATTGTCATTGGAAGTATCATAAAAACGTACGTCAACATCTTTTGGTAATTTTTTTACAATTTCATATAAAGAATGTGCATCTACACAAAAAGAACCGTGCTCCTTTGTATTTTCCAAGCTAAACCATGAAGAAATAACAAGATCCATATTCGTTGCCTCAACAATGAATTGATCGGTAACAGAAACTTTCAACGCAGTAAGGTATTCCGACACACCTGTTTTATTCACCGCCCCTATGACCCTTGAAAGTGCCCTTGATACAGCCGTACTCGAAGCTAGAAATTCCATACTATAATCTTTATGGTTAAAATTCATTAACATATAATGTTTTTATTTGTCAAGATATTTTTAAATATAATTGGATATTAATCATTGTTTGTAAATATACTCAAATACATACCGCTGTTATAGTATACACTGTAATTGATTATAGGTAAAATACTTGATTTTTAATCTTGTATTGGTTACCATTGTGCAATTTAGTATTATCAATGAAGAAAGAACATAGAATTTTTGATGAGGCAAGAATATACATTAGGGCTGGAAATGGTGGAAATGGTTGCGTGTCATTTCGTAGGGAGAAGTCCGTTCCTGATGGTGGTCCGAATGGTGGAGATGGCGGAAGAGGCGGTGATATTACAGTTATAGGAAGTGCGAATAAGAATACTTTGCAGATGTTTCGTCATACAAAGAAGTTCATTGCAAAGAATGGGGAGAGTGGAATGGGAAATGAAAAAACTGGCAAAGGCGGTGAAGGTATAATAATTGAGGTGCCATTTGGGACGCAAATTTATACAGAAACTAATGAACTGGTATTTGATATAACGCATGAGTCGCCGGAGATTTTATTTGCAAAAGGCGGCAAGGGTGGTCTAGGAAATGTACATTTTAAGTCGTCAATTAACCAAGCACCGAAGGAATCTACCGGTGGCGAACAAGGGGAGGGGGGAGACTTCTTCTTTAAACTAAAAATCATTAGTGATATTGGGTTGATTGGAATGCCGAATGCTGGAAAGTCTAGCTTTCTTGCCAGCGTGACAAATGCCAAGCCAAAAATTGGTAATTATGCTTTTACAACAATTTCGCCAAATTTGGGTATTGTGGAGTATAATTTTCAACAAATTGTGCTTGCAGATATTCCTGGTTTAATTGAAGGTGCTGGGGAAAACTGTGGCTTGGGTCATAGGTTTTTGAAACATATTGAGCGTACAAAGCTACTTATTCATTTAGTGGATATTTCAAATGTGGATTTTATTAAAAATTATATGATAGTGCGTAAGGAGCTAGCAGAGTTTGATAAGGCACATGATAGTGAAATTTGTAAAAAAAGCGAGTTAATTTTATTGAATAAAAGTGATGCAGTTGTTGATTCACAGGAAAAAATGAAGGAATTTCAGCGTGAGACTGGAAAGAGAGCAGTTCTGAATAGTAATTTTTCCTCCGAAATTAATGATGTTGTGCCGATAATTTATGATTTTTATATAAAATCTTAAAATAATACTAAATATCTCTTGCTTTTTATAAAAGCGGTGGTATTTCAATAAAATAATATTTTTTAATAAAAATGTCTCAAGGTAAAGTTAAGTGGTTTAGTGTTTCAAAAGGTTTTGGTTTTATCGCACCTGATGACGGATCGAATGATGTTTTTGTTCATATTACTGCATTACAACAAAATGGAATTGCTGATCTTAAAGAGGGTCAAGCTATTTCTTATGAAATTGAAAGCAACAGAGGTAGAGAATCTGCTACTAACCTTCAGTTAATTGATTAATCCTAACCTACTTTTGTAGGTTACTTTAAAATACATTGTCATTGCTAATTGTGTTATGATAGTTAGCAATGTTTTGAATTGATTTATTTTATATACAATTCTTCTTCACTTGTCATATAAATTGGATAAGGTAAATGATTTGTAATAGATTTAATAAATTCTCTATCTCCTTTATTTATTATAAGTAAGTCGAATTTTAACATTTCAAGTGCTGAAATAGTGTGTGATATTGCACCAAGGTATGGTGTTGTTACGAGTACATTGTATGGTTTGTAGTTACTTAGTTCTTGCGATATACTACGCATCGTATGTAAGTTTGAACATGGTGAACATACACCGCCGGCAGTTTCAATAAATAAATTTCCTTTTGTTTTATTTATCCAATCTCTACAAAAATTCATAATTATGTTGAAATCTATAGAGATATTCTCATCCCATGATGCAATGTCTGGTGATAAGGCGGCATTAAGTATGTATGCTGATATTGACCTTACTTCATTTAAAGATGGATTACTATATCCGCATGATTGTAGTAATTTATAGTTATCAGAGTTTTGATAGTTTGTAGCGTTAAAGCCAGAAATGATCGGTTTAATTGCAAAGTTTTCCTTGAAATATATATTTTTTATATTTATTAATGCTTGTGTGATGTACGTTTTTCCGCAATTGGTATTAATTCCATACACAACTGTAACTTTATTGAATGTATTATGGATTTTTTCCAAGGTGTGTTGATTGTGCATGCAAGTTATGTTTTAGGGGCATTTCTTTTAATATTTACTCTTTTAATATTTGCAATACTTTTATTAAAAAACCACAAGGAGTACATGGCTTGTAAAAAAATAAGATACTACGAACAGCGTAAAAGAACCGATATATTGATAGCTAATCAAGATGTAAATCGAGATATTAAAGCAAACGCAAAAGTTATCATTGGATGAAGTAGTAAACGCAAACCACGATGTTATGAAGAAAAGTAATAAAATTGCTGTATAATATATAATATTTTACTGTATTTGTTTGCAGTTTTCTAAAATACGCTTCATTATTATAATGTCATTTTGATGAGTTATCTTAATGTTATCATTACTTCCGTTGATGATTTTAATATCTATATGGTTTAACACCACACTACAATCATCAGATAAATATTCAATATTTTGTGAATATATTTGGAAAAAAAGTGGAATGTCCTCAAATGTGGTATTAATTTGCTGATAAATTGGATATATTGTGTGAAAATCAAAGCATTGTGGTGTTTGATTGAGTAAAAGATTATCTCTCTTTGGTATAGATGATATTTTATTCCCATTAATTTGAATTATTGTGTCTTTTACTGGAACTGCAACAGTGACTGCCTTATGTTTTTTAAGTTCATTTAAACATTGTCTGATTGTGGTTTTACTCACCATTGGACGGGCAGCGTCATGAATTAGAACATTATCAACATTATGCGTTGCAAGGTGTTCAAGTGCATTTCTTGATGATAAAAACCTTGTTTTCCCACCTTCAATAACTTCAATATTTTTATCGGGATATTTTGTTTGAAACAGTAATTTTGTGTGCTCAATCCAGCTGGTATGGCATACAATCACTACCTTTGATATTTCAGGAATATCTAGAAAAGTTGTAGCAGAGTATTCAATAATTTCCTTTCCTGCAACCTTTATAAATTGTTTTGGAATATTTTTACCAAAGCGACTACCATTGCCACCGGCAAGAATAATGGCAATATTAGTTTTCATTTTGAACTTCGTCAGCACTGTCTTCAACATCACTTTTATCCACTTTAACAACAGAGATTACTTTATCTTCTGGAGTGAGGGCAATAATTTTTACACCTTGTGCGGATCGACCTGTAATTGAGATAGTTTCGGCGTTACATCTTACACCTTTGCCAGACGATGCAGAAATTATGATATCGTTATTATTTTGAGCAATAAAACTTGCTGTGACGAAGCCGTTTCTTTTGCTTGTTATAATGTTTTTTACACCTTTACCGCCGCGGTTTGTAATGCGATATTCATGGGTTGATGTTCTTTTGCCAAATCCATTTTCAGTTATTGTTAAAAGGAATTCTTCTTTCTGAGCAAGCATAAGGAGCGTTTCTGTATTTAATGATGATGTATTTGCAAGATTTTCTAGTTTATTGTTTTCCATTGTAAGAATTTTTGCCCGTGTTGAATGTGAAATTGAAAGGAATTTTTCAAGATCTTCTTCTGCAACATTGCCTTGATTATTTATAATTGAAAGGGAGACGACATCGTCACCATTTGCTAATTTCATTCCTGTGACACCTTGTGATGCACGAGATTTTATCACCCTTATAATTTCAACAGGAAAGCGAATTGCCTGCCCTGCCTTTGATGCAAGTAGAATGTGTTGATCATTATTTGCAATGCGTACATTAACTAAGCTATCTCCTTCGTTGAGCGTTATAGCAATTTTACCATTTGCGTTAACATTGAGGAAATCATTCAGATCGGAGCGTCTAATCATACCATTTTTAGTGGAGAAAATAAGGTTTGTGGCATTTTCAGAGTCTTCTGGTATTGCAAGAAAGTTTGATACTTCTTCCCCAGACTGCATGCTTAATAGATTGACAATTGCCCTTCCTTTGCTTTGTGAAGAACCTTCTGGAATGCGGTATCCTTTGAGTTTATAAACTCTTCCAATATTTGTAAAGAATAGGATATTTGTATGAGTGTTTGCAAGGAATGTTTGCGAAACTGTGTCTTCTTCGTTAGTTTTCATAGAAACTTTACCCTTGCCTCCACGCTTTTGTGTGTTGTATGTAGAAAGTGATAGACGCTTGATGTATCCATTTTCAGTGAATGATACAACGATATCTTCCTGTGCAATTAGGGATTCCATATCAATTTCGTCTGCATCATCAAGTATTTCACTTTTTCTTGGGGTGGCGAATTTTTCTTTTACTTCTATTAGCTCATCAATCATTAACTTTGTGAAAACCTCACGATTCATTAATATTTCTGTATATTTATGAATGCTTTCCACAAGTGCTTCAAGTTCTTTAATGATGGAGTCTTTTTCTAGCCCTGTTAACTTGGAAAGTCTCATTTCAAGGATAGCACGAACTTGTTCTTCGGTAAATTTAAATTGATTATTAACTACTGCATTTCGTTTGTCACTGACAAGGGAAATTAATGATACAACTTTTTCTGCATTCCATACGGACGCAAGAAGTGTTGCCCTTGCTTCGGCGGTGTCTTTACTTGCACGAATCATACGAACGACTTCGTCGATGAAATCAACTGCAACACAAAGACCTATTAAAATGTGTGCTTTATCTTTTACTTTGTTTAGTAGAAATTGAGTTCTTTTTGTAATGACCTGCGAGCGGAAATCTATAAAGGCAACGAGTGCTTTTTTTAAGTTCATAGATTCAGGCTTACCATGGTGTAAAGCAAGGATATTTGCAGAGAAATTTAATTCTGCTTGTGTAAATTTATAAATTTGGTTCAAAATAACATCGGCGTTTGCGTCTCTGCGTGTTTCAATGACAACGCGAATACCATCTTTATTAGATTCATCACGAATTTCAGTAATGCCGTCAATTTTTTTCTCTTTGACTAAATCCGCAATTGCTTGAATTAAGTTAGATTTTACCACTTGGTATGGAAGTTCTGTAAGTATAATAACTCCCTTGCCATTTTTCATTGTGTCAACTGTTGCTTTTGAGCGAATTTTGATTTGCCCGTGCCCTGTGTGCATTGCTTTAGCAATTCCACTGTTGCGAATAATGTGAGCACCTGTTGGAAAATCTGGTGCTGGAACAATTAGCATTAATTCATCAATTGTAATTTCATGGTTATGAATAATGGCAATTGTTGCATCAAGAAGTTCGCCTAAATTGTGCGGCGGGATTGATGTTGCCATACCAACGGCAATACCTTCGCTTCCATTTGCATAAAGGTTGGGAAAGCGTGTTGGAAGAACAGCTGGTTCATGTTCAGAGCCATCGTAGTTTGGAATGAATGAGACGGTTTCTTTGTCAATATCATCAAGCATTGTGTGGGCAACTTTTTCAAGACGAGATTCTGTGTAACGCATTGCGGCTGGGGAGTCGTTATCAATGGAGCCAAAGTTACCTTGTCCATCAATTAATGGCAAACGAAGGGAGAACTCTTGAGCCATACGAACCAATGAATCGTAGATTGCACTATCGCCATGTGGGTGATATTTACCCATAACCTCACCGACAATTCTTGCCGATTTTTTATAAGGTTTATTATGATGGCAACCCGATTCATACATTGCGAATAAAATTCTGCGGTGTACAGGTTTTAAGCCATCGCGAGCATCCGGCAGTGCACGGGAAACGATGACACTCATTGCATAGTCAAGATATGATGTTTTCATTTCATCAACAATTGCAATGGATTTAATATCGTTATGTGGTGCTTCTTTCATACTGCTTCGTAAAATACATACAAGGCAATAACCTACACAAGATAAATGTCAATAAAAAAGCTTACAATGATGGACTTAAAAGTTTACATTGTGACAATGTTCTTGAGGTATTTTTTGTGGATGTGGGTCTTTCCTAGGTCTTTTTCGTTGTGGTTCCGTCACTTGACTGGCTGTGTCACCGATTTGTTCCATCTGTAAATGGTGTTTTTTTGTTGATGGTGCACCAATACCACTATGTACTACTCCTTCTGAAAAAAATGATAAAGTTGAGTGTGTCTCACAAGGTGCTTGAGTAGCAAATATGGCATTATCGTGTGTGGTGTGAGATGTTGATGGTTTATTATTCTTCCGCTTTTCGTATTCTGTTTGAGCTGTTGCAAATATGCTGTCTATAGCGTTTATAATGCCTGTATTTTGATTACAAAAATCTTCTGTATTCTTTTTACTCGCACAACATGCACGATAGAACCAAAGATCTTTCCAGGTGTTGGGGGCTATATTGGGTGTATCTCTTTTAGCAGCGTCAAGTAAATTTTTTATACCATTATGTTTTTGTTTGGTTGGAAATTTGCCCTGTAATACTGCTCTTCCAAAATCTCTCCCAGAGAAATAAAATTTGTCATGCCACTTTCTCTGTCTATCTTCTTCTTCTTCTTCTTTTGTTATAGGGTTTTCTAAAATTTCACTTACATCCTGCAATATCACTTTTTTCACTTTTTCCACTGCTTCCACTTTATCGCTGTTATTTGACAAACGTGCAGTTGAAGTGCGTGCCATTAAACCCTTGTGTAATGCTTCGCGCCATATCTTGTGGTCTATATCTGGGAATTTTTCTACAGCATTACGAAGTGATGTTCGTAGATGACGATATTGCTTATGATATTTTATGCCATTGGTTGTTATATTTTCATTGTGTATGTTATTTAAGATGTTGCGCCCAGTATCATAAAGACTATGTATGATCTTTTTGTATTCTGTATCTTCTATCGCTTCTGTTTGAGTTTCTTGCATAGCCTTTTATAAATTATTATATTGGTATTATAGGGCAATTTTGACTTAAATGCAACACTTTTATTTATTCCCACTCAATGGTTGCAGGTGGTTTAGAGGTAATGTCGTAAGTGACTCTATTAATACCACTAACATTATTGACAATACGCGTTGAAACTTCTAGTAGATCTTCCATTTGAAATGGATAAACTTGTGCAGTCATGCCATCTTCGGAGGTAATCGCCCGAAGTGCAAGAACGAATTCATAAGTGCGTGAGTCCCCCATTACTCCAACGGTTTTACACGGTAACAAAACTGCAAACGCTTGCCAAATTTTAGTATATAAGCCTTTTTCGTGAAGGAAATCAATGTAGATTTTATCCGCGTCTTGTAGAATTTTCACTTTATCTTGTGAAACTTCACCAAGAACCCTAATGCCAAGGCCAGGGCCAGGGAATGGATGGCGATATATTACGTTTTTATCCATATTTAATTCCTCTCCAAGAAGGCGTACTTCATCTTTAAATAATTCGCGGAGAGGTTCGCAAAGTTGTAGATGCATATCGTCAGGAAGTCCAACAACATTATGATGAGATTTTATAGTTTGAGCAAGTCCATCAATGTTTGC
Organism: uncultured Rickettsiales bacterium; assembly: GCA_905480015.1. Classification (GTDB taxonomy): domain Bacteria; phylum Pseudomonadota; class Alphaproteobacteria; order Rickettsiales; family Deianiraeaceae; genus CAJQOT01. The sequence continues at coordinate 11,014 of CAJQOT010000070.1, forward strand.
AGATTCAATAACATCTGGGTAAATTGTGCCTTGAACAAGAAAATCCGCCTCTTTATGGGATTTCGCAAATTCTTGAAAATATTCAATAAAAAGCCTACCAATAACCTTCCTTTTCTTTTCTGGGTCAGATACTCCGTCGAGTTCTTTAAAAAAACGGTCTTTTGCGTCTATTATATTTAAATGTGGGAATGTTGCTTTGATTTGCTCAACTTCTCCTTTGCGAAGGAGTCCTGTATCAACTAAAACACAAATGAGTTTTTCACCTATTGCCTCTGCAACAAGCCTTGCCGCTACCGCACTGTCAACTCCACCAGATAGCCCACATATTGCAATTTTATTGCCAATTTGAGACTTAATTAACGCAATTGATTCATTTTTATATCTTTTCATTGTCCACTCTTGCTTACAACAAGAGATATCTACAACAAAATGCTTTAGAATTTCTTTGCCATTTTGCGTATGCGTTACTTCTGGGTGAAACTGTATTCCATAAAATTTTCTTTGTTGATTTGCAACAACGGCAAAAGGTGCATTTTGCGTATGTGCAAGAATTTCAAAGCCTTGTGGTAATTGTGTGACGCAGTCGCCGTGGCTCATCCACACTGTTGATTTTTTTGTAATGAAAGAATTTTTTGTAGAAACTTCTAAAGTTGATTTCCCAAATTCTCTTTTGCTGTGGTTTTCTACCTTGCCACCAAGAATTTTTACCATTAATTGCTGACCATAGCAAATGCCAAGAACTGGCAGACCTATTTCAAAAATGTTTTTGTCAATTGATGGATGGTTTTTGTCTATTACAGAACAAGGACTTCCCGAAAGAATTATACATTTTGTTTCTGCGGTAATGGATTCAATTGCCTTATGTGGTGGCACTATAATTGAATAAATATTCATTTCACGGACTCTCCGAGCAATTAATTTTGTTACTTGTGAGCCAAAATCAATAATTAAGCATGTATGCATAGGTTTATGTTAAGTTCTTTTTCTTTTCAATTCTTCTTGTAAAATTGCATATTCAAATTTACCAAACATTCCACGCAGTGATATAAATGCCAAGCCCAAAACATTGACAGTTGTGGTTGCCAGAAGTGTTATCATTACTTGTGAGGTAATTAAATGAAAAAACATATCAAGGCAAAAAATTAGCAATAAAACACCAAGGTATGCACGAACAATTTTAAATGCAACTTCTGCATACTCCTCTCTCATTTTACGGTAAGACGCCATATTGGATATAATTTGATCGTGAAATTCAGTGTCTCTTTGACCCTTTGGTTTAATTTCTTTGACTTTCTCTTCCAAGTTTCGAGCTTGCTCTAATTTTCGAACTTGCTCTAATTTATCAACCATTTTTAATTATTGATAATTTGATTAATTGCCATTTCCGCTCTTTTTTTGATTAATTTTTTATTTTTTTCAGTATTAATAGTATTGTTTTTATTTTTTTCATATACCGCCTTCCATGCAGATCCTTCTTCATGTAAAATATATACAAGTTGAAAAGGTGCAGTGTTTTTGTATAAATCCCAAATGCAATTTACAGTAATGCGTAGAAATTCATCAGTTTGAAAATCTTCTTTTGGAATTTTTGTATCTTCGCCGTCAATGTAATCTTGTATTATATTTCCTTGTATATTTTCGTTGATTTTACCTCTTATTGTGGGAATTACAGGTCCATACTTATAAGCTTCAATTTTTTCATCAAATAAATCTTGATCGGTAAAATACAAATACCAAGCATATGCAATGTAAACAAGTTTCATTAGTTTAATTTTTGTCATCTCAACTCTTTGCCGTCTTGCTTGCTCAATAAAGTAATTTGCTACTTGTTGTGGTGTGTATTTTGCCTGTGCCATAAATAATACAATTATATTGTGTATAAGCACAAAAGAAAATGGTGGAGTTGTCAAGCAAGAAATATGTTGCAAATTATTATTGCTTATTGTTTGCTTGTATGAAACAATTACTTGTATATAATATATATTACAATGGAGAAAGATGGTAATAATGTGATATTTTCTAAAATAACCCATTATGCTGTTCTTTTTATCTTCCCAATTATTCTTTCTTCATTAACAATGTACCTTCTAAAGGGCGATGTCATTGAAACAATGCACATGGGAAGGGAATTTGCGTTTTCTTACCCAAAGCATCCTCCTTTAACATTTTGGCTTGCAGGGTCTATTTTGAAAACCCTTCCTATAAATATAATGGTGCCAGTTTTATCAGTCTTATTATATATCGTATATTTTGTTATTATTCAGTCATCATTAAAGTTTAGTAGATATTTTCTTGAAGACGCAAAGACCATTTCAATGGTTGGAATTTCAGTATTTGTTTCACTTTTTGTAAAACATATAGATTTCACTCCAGACATTATAATTACACTTTTGTCGTCGCTAGTTATTGTGTCATCTTACGAGGTAATCAAGCACGACAAATGGCAGAATTGGATTGCTCTGGTAACTTTTGCATTGCTTGCGTTTTTAACGAAATATCAATCGGTTGTTTTGTTTGCAGGGGTTGCATTGTCGTTTTTATTAACAAAAGAGGGATGTCAGCGGTTATTTTCTAAGAAAGCTTTTGTGTGTTCAGTTATATTTTTATTATTAGCGAGCTTGTACATGCTATATATTTATACACAGCAAACAACGGCGGTTTCTTATGCTGCTCACCGTATTGGTAATTTTAGTTTTATTGCTCCGTTGTTTACACCGCTTGCAGCTACATTTGTGCCGTTGGTATTTTTGCTTTTTTTCTTTACAAAAAGTGGCATTGTGAAGTCTTTTACAAACTTTAAAAATAGACTACATACTTGGGATTTTACCCTTGTGTTTTTACTCTCCAATACTATTGGATTTTTATTAGTTTTTATGATATTTGGATATGTGTTTGAACATAAAGTGCAAACAAGGTTTATTTTTCAAAATATCATAGCATTTGCTGTTTTGTTTGTATATTTAATTGAACCATTAATTATAAGCGTTAGTAAGAAAAAGTTAGTATTCTTTCAAGTATTTGTTGTTACTTTTGCAATGCTTGCCTACACTTTTGATAACATTAAAGATAACAGAAGCATTTTGAAGAAAAAATTAGATGTTATCGCTTTGAAGGTTGAATCAAGTGCAAATCAACCTATTGAATATGTTATTCAAAATGGCAGAGAACTTGACGTGCTATATGCGTCTTTAAAGGCAAAGCCCTTTTATTTACGAAATGATCAGATGTCTTATGCAAATTTATTACGATCTATTAATGGTAAAAATTTTGTTTTGGTATGGGAAAATTCTGTGAATCCGCCAAAGTGGGTGGTAAAGTTACAAAAAGATTTCCCAAATTTAGAAATTGGTGAGGCAATTAGTTTAAATTCACAGCAAAGAAAATTTTTTGGCATTAAGTTAAAAATGCATAATATTTCAATTGGATATGCTTATTTAAATAATGAATGAATAGTTATATATTGCTTAGTAAATTAATTGTTGCGGTGTTGCTTGGTTCGGTAGGGCAGGTGTGTTTTAAAATTGGATCGGCATCTTTTAAGGGGAATTTTTTTGAACATCTTCTGCTATTTATAACGAACAAGTTTTTATTTATTGGATTGGCATTGTATGGAATTTCAACTCTTATATATGTTACAACTTTGCAAAAAATTGATCTTTCACTTGCATACCCAGTGATATCAATCAGTTATGTATTTGTTGTATTGCTTGCGTATTTTTTTCTTGGAGAGTCACTTTCTATGTATAAAGTGTTGGGAATAATGTTAATTACTATTGGTGTAGGGGTATTATGGATAAAATGAAAATAATTTCAATAGTTATCTCAATTTATAACGAAGAGAAAAGTATTAAAATGCTATATGAAGAGCTTGTGTGTAAGTGGAATAAATTTCAAGGCATGGTTGACTATGAAATGATTTTTGTTAATGATGGAAGTGTAGATAGTAGCTTGGTGGAAATCAAACAATTGCAAAGTGTAAATAACAAAGTAAAAATTATAAATTTTACAAGAAATTTTGGGCATGAGACTGCAATGACAGCAGGCATGGAGCATGCAAAGGGTGATGCTGTTTTATTTATGGACGGAGATGGGCAAAATCCTCCTCACATTGCAATACAAATGATTGATAAATTCCTTGAAGGACATGATATTGTTCTTACAAAGCGTATGGAATACAAGCAGGGAATTGTACGAAATATTTTAAGTAAAATTTTTTATAGAGTCTTGAATTTTCTTTCAGATGTTAAATTTGATTCAAATTATCCAGATTTCAGACTGATATCACGAAAATATGTTGAAAGAATTAAGAATATTGATGAGTCAGAGAGAATGTTTCGTGGCATTTTAAACTGGATAGGAGTGACAAACCACGCAGTGATTGATTTTAAAGTTCCGCAAAGAATAAATGGTGATAGCACTTATAACCTTTTAAGGTATTTTAATCTCGGTGTGAGTGGTATATTACAGTTTTCCATTAAGCCAATAAGAATTGCTACAATTTTTGCCGTGTGTGCGTGTGTGTTAAGCGGTGCATATGCATTGTATGTTTTGGTTGACCACATTATGAATGGTCGCCCTTCTAATGGTTTTGCAACGATGATTATTGTTATAATATCATTATTTTCTATTCAAACGCTAATTATTACCCTTATTGGTGAGTATGTCGGTAGAATTCATATGGAGGTTAAAAAAAGACCTTTATACTTCGCAGATTTTATTACAAAAGAAAATGAAAGCAAGTGATTATATTAAAAAGGGCATGGCTGTTATTACAGCAGATGATTTTGCAATTAGTGATGGTGTAGATAGTGCAATTATTGCGTTACTACGCAAGAAAAAGATACATCGTGCAAGTGTTTTTACCACAACTTTAAAGTTGAAGTATCTTTGGAAAGAGCTTACACAAAAAAATATTGATACTTCAAGTATTGGGTTGCATCTAGACTTTACCTTTGGAAGGTCGATAGTGCTTCGTCAAAAGAGTCTACTAACAAACGAAATAGGGGACTTTAAACGCTCTTTTATTGCAATATTGCTGATGAGTGTATTCAAAAAAAAGCAGTTGCAAGAGCTTGTAAGGAGAGAAATTGACGGGCAAATTCTTGCATTAAAAGAGTTTAATCCAAAGTTTTTACACATTGATGGACACCAGCACACTCACATGATACCATTAATTTTTAAAGAACTCGTAAAGGCATGCGAAAAGCATAATATACCAAATATTCGCTACATCAATGAAACAATATTCCAGTGGAAAATATTCAATCCATTTAATATAAAAAACACGGTAAAGCTTTTTTTACTCCGTTTTTTAGGAATTTTCTGTAAATATAAAGCCGATACTTACTTCGTTAGTATTCTTAATACATGTAAAATTTCGGCAAATGTTATCAAGCAATATAAAGTGCCAATTGGGTATCAAAAAGTTGAGATTATGCTTCACCCCGGAAATAGCACAAAAGATGCAAGAAATACAAGTAAAGAAAAGAAACACCTACTTTCTTTGCATAGAGACATTGAAAAGCACTTTGCTAATCATTCATAAAGTTATCTAGAAAACCTGTTGAAAGCCTAGCATAGCGGTATAATGATTTTTAAGCATTCCATTTCCTGTTTTTTGGTATACTGGCATACCAATTTCAAGTAAAATCTTTCCATTTGCAAGCATTCCATTTGGTAGAATATAATTCATACCAATAAGGAAATCTAATTGTTTTCGATGTTGTATACCATTATTTGCAGCTGGTGACGAAGATATATTTAATGAACTATCTTCTCCGTGTATATTTTGAGTGTCTGTATAATTCAAACGAATCGACGGTGCAAATCTTGTAAATAAATTCCTCGTTGCCCATAATGTTATGTTGTAAACATTTCCAAAACGATAATCTTTCTTGTTGTTACCAATTTTAATATCCCCGTTAAATTGCCCTCCAAATTGATAGGTATCTGTAAGGAAGTTGTAGGTAATTCCTGACAATATTGAATAAGATCCAGTACCCATTTGCATTGAATAAGGTGCCGTGTGTGTCATTGTCATCATTCCCATTGTGTGTTGATATGCTTTCTCAACACTTCCTGTTGGGAGTGAGACCCCAAAGTTTGCAATAATATTATGACTATTTTTTTCCATAACTTTATATAATCCTGAAATTTTTGTATCACCAATTCCATAACTTTTATGTGACATATTGCCCGCAGTGGTTATATTATTCATTTGCATTTGCATATAATGTGCCATAACGGAAATATTAAAGTTGTCCGTTATACCATACATTCCACCAAGCATATACATATACATTTGCATATTAATTGGAGAATTATTATACTGCGAAAGTACTTCATTTTGTGAAGAATTATAATTACTTTTCATATTTGAATAACCAATGCTATACATTGGCATAAATTCACCTTTATTATGAATGTGGTCTTGCATAATTCCCGCAGGTGAGGTGTGGTCATTTGCAAAAACAACCCATGAAAAGAAAAAATAAAGCACTAAAATGTGTGGCATATCAATTGGGTTAAAATATTCGTACCACATTTTGAACTTTGAGTGTAAAGTCAAGTCAAATTATCTATTTAAGTGTGTGTGATACTTGAGTGAGACCTGTATAATCATTATATTTGCAATATGTATAAAAAAAATATTGTTTTTGAGTGTAATTTATGCTATAATATGCTATTATGTGGTAAGATTTGATAAATATATGAATAGTGAAGATAAAAAATGGTAATGTATACGGTGGTGTATTACTTAACACAGTTAGAAGAGCTGGAATAACATGTGCACCAACAGGAGTGATGCAAGCATTAAAAGAACAGTATGATTAAATATTTGGTTGCATTTTGGTTTGGAGCAAGGTTTGGGTTGGCGTAAATTGCTCCGCCAAGTTGAGATTCTGCTATTTTGGAATAATTATTCATGATTGCTCCTTCATTTCCAACATTAAAATGAGTGAAATTATTTTGTGAAACCCCTGCATTTGATGGAATTGCAATGTTGACAATTGGGACATTTTTTATACCAAAAGGTATGGAATATGCAAGTCAATTCTCAAAAGCATTGGCAGGATTACCTTCCAGTGATAAGCAAACTATCTGCACTAATTTAGTAAATAACTTTGTGAAGAATCACAATGGAGAGCAAACCTTCAGTGTAGGGAATGGCACAAGTAGTGGTAGAGGCTAATAAATCCCGTGTGTAGATTAAACCCACAAATTAGCTAATTTGTGGGCGTTTTCAAGTGATTGAGAGAGGTTAATTTGTAGGAAAAGCTTGACAAATTTTTTTATATCTTCTTTTTTTATATCTTCTTTTTTATATCTTCTTTTTTTGAAAAATGCAACGCAGAAAAACTAGTGTATTAAATGTTGGTGATTTAAAAATTGGCAGTGAATATCCTATCCTTATTCAGTCAATGACAAACACACCAACGACGGATGTCAAAGCCACCTTGAAGCAAATTCAACAATGTGTTGATGCAGGTGTAGATATTATGCGTGTTTCAGTTCCAGATAAACCCTCGGCAAAGTCATTCAAAGAAATTGCAAGAAATTCCCCAGTGCCATTAGTTGCAGATATTCACTTTCACCATATGCGTGGTGTGGAAGCGGCACAAAATGGAGCATCTTGTTTGCGTATTAACCCAGGAACTCTTGGTAAAAAGGAACATGCACTTGACATAATTCAAGCAGCGAAGGATTATAACTGCTCAATACGTCTTGGGGTAAATGTTGGGTCGCTAGAAGAAAGGATTTTACAAAAATATCACGAACCATCTGCAGATGCAATGGTTGAGTCGGCAATGGAATCAATTAAAGTGTTAGAAGATAATGATTTCACAAATTTTAAAATTTCCGTCAAAGCAAGTGATGTTATTATGATGCATGAAGCTTATACAAAGCTTGCGAAGTTATGCGATTATCCACTTCACTTGGGTGTTACAGAGGCGGGGCCTTTGTCGGCAGGTGTTGTTAAGTCATCAATTGGTATTGGTTCATTATTAATGAATGGCATTGGTGATACAATTCGTATTTCGCTTTCAGCGGATGTTGTTGAAGAAGTAAATGCAGGGTGGAGAATACTGAAAAGTCTTAATATACGCAGTCGTGGTGTTAATATTGTTTCTTGTCCTTCTTGTGCAAGGCAAAGGTTTGATGTTATTAAATTTGTGTCGCAAATTGAAAAAGCTACTGAACAAATTATCAAACCAATTAGAATTTCTATTCTAGGGTGTGTTGTTAATGGATTAGGAGAGGCGAGGGAGTCTGATATTGGAATTACAGGGGCAGGAAGTGGAAACCACTTAATATATATTAAAGGTGAGCCAAAATACAAATCAACAAGCGATGAGCTGTTTGCCAAGGTAATGAATGCAATAGAAGAGGTTTTATAAAAGATTATTAAAAATACATTTATTCTTGCTTTTGCAACGATGCCTTTCAAAATGTTAAATGTGATTTTTTACTAGAAAAGAATATGAATACATACGCAGCATTAAGAAAGCAATTTAGGGATTTTTTTGAAAAACATCATCACACAATATTGCCTTCATCTCCACTTGTACCTGAAGACTCTACCCTTCTATTTACAAACTCTGGAATGGTGCAGTTTAAAGATTATTTTGCTGGAAAGCTTACAAGTAAATATTCAACGGTGGCAACACTTCAAAAGTGTGTGCGTGCAGGTGGCAAACATAACGACCTTGACAATGTTGGGTATACAAACCGTCATCATACATTCTTTGAAATGATGGGGAATTTCTCCTTTGGAAACTACTTTAAAGAGAAAGCAATTTCTCTTACATGGGAATTTCTTACGGAAGTAATTAAGCTTGATAAAAAACGCCTATATATTACCGTCTATCATACCGATGATGAAGCATATAAAATATGGAAACAATTTGTTCCATCAGAACAAATTATACATATTAGCTCTAACGATAACTTTTGGCAAGTGGGTAATGTAGGGCCTTGTGGACCTTGTTCGGAAATTTTTTATGACTACGGATCACACATTGAAGGTGGCAAGCCTGGTACAGCAGATGAGGATGGTGCAAGATTTACAGAAATATGGAATATTGTATTTATGCAAAATTACCTTCATGAGGATGGAACTATTACGAATCTTCCACAACAAAATATAGACACTGGCATGGGGTTAGAACGCCTTGCATCTGTTTTAGAGGGAACAATAGACAACTACTCAACAAGTTTTTTTAAACAATTAATTAGAGAAATTTCACAAATTACAGGCATTATTCCTTCAAAAAATCTTTTTACGGCAGAGGGGGATATTACAAAATTTACACAAGAAGATATTGCACTTCGTATTTTATCAGACCATATTCGATCAATCTGCTTTTTACTTGCGGATGGAGTTTTGCCAAGCAACGAAGGCAGAGGCTATGTTCTCCGTAGAATTATTCGTAGAGCATTAAAATCAGCTTATTTTGCAGGTGTAAAGCAACTATTTCTTTCTAAAATTGCCAATGTACTTATTGAGCAAATGGATGAAGAATATAACGAACTTGCAATGGCAAAAAACTTAATTCTTGCACAAACAAAATTAGAAGAAGAGAAGTTTATGGAACTTCTACCAAGGGGGATTAAGGCATTAGAAAAAGGCATTTCAGAAAACTCACAAAATGGCATTATTTCAGGGGAATTTGCCTTCAAACTTTACGATACATATGGCTTCCCATTGGACATCACCCTTGAAATTGCCAAAAAATATGGCATCAATGAAGTGGACAAAAAGACTTTTGAAGATGAGATGAACTCTCAGCAAGTTAGAAGTAAAAAAAGCTGGAATGGCACACACACCGATGAACTTGAAGGTATAAAAAAAGCTATTTCCCACTTGCAAAAAACGGAATTCATTGGCTATACACAAACACAGTGCAAAGCACAAGTTTTATATTCTAAAAATGGATATGCAGTTTTTGACAAAACACCATTTTATGCAGAATCTGGCGGACAAATTTCTGACACTGGTACCGCAGGCTTTATTAACATACTTGATGTCCAAAACATTGATGGTATATTTGTGCATAAAGTTAGCGAAGATATACCATACCATGAAATAGATTTAATCGTAAATAGTGAACGCAGAAAGAAAATTTCTAACAACCATACGGCAACACATTTACTCCACCATGTTTTACGAAAACAATACGGAGACGCACTCACACAGAAAGGATCACTTGTTAAGGATGACGGTTTTAGATTTGATTTCTCTCATTCAAAACCCATGACATTAGAAGAAATACATAACATTGAGCTTGAAGTAAATAAAATAATTACTCACAACCATCAGTTGCAAGTGAAAAATTGCTCACAAAAAGAAGCTATACAGCAAGGCGCAATTGCACTGTTCGGCGAAAAATACAAAGAAAACGTTCGTGTTGTTTCATTTGGCAAAAGTATTGAATTATGTGGTGGTATTCACACACTATCTACTGGT
>CAJQOT010000071.1 GCA_905480015.1 uncultured Rickettsiales bacterium
CAAATTATATGGTAAACTATGCAACACTTACGGGTGCTGTTGTAGTTGCACTTGCAGATATACACGCGGCTTATATGTCTAACGATGAAGATCTATCACAAAAACTTGAAGAGGCATCACAAGCATCTGGCGATGGCATTTGGAGGCTTCCACTTGGAAAAAAATACGATACAATGATTGATTCCACAGTGGCAGATATGCGTAACATTGGCTCAGGAAGAGGTGCAGGCACAATTACCGCTGGTCAATTTCTTGCAAGGTTTGTCAATTGTGAAGAAGGCATGAAAACAAAATGGGCACATATTGACATTGCTGGCGTTGCATACGATGGCAAAGGCGGGTCTGATCCTCGTGTAACAAAGGGTGCAACGGGGCATTCAGTAAACTTGACATATATGCTGGCAAAGCTTTTGCAAAAATAATGTCAAGCAACAGTTCGGCTGTAATTATTTATGTCATCACAAATAATTTTATGCGTGATGAGAGTGGAAAATTAATTATAAAAATTGGCTTTACTGCTGGAAGTAAGCAGTCTGACCTTGAAAAAAGATTGCAACAGTTATATTCAACAGGCGTTCCTGATACATTCATTTGTAATTATGCAATTGTTGTGGAAGATAAAAAAGTTGAAAAACTTTTGCATAATATTTTTGCAGATTACCGCATCAATCCAAACCGTGAATTTTTTAATATTAGCCTTAAAACGGTTAAAAGTGCTTTGCTGCTTTCAGGTGCACGATTTATTATCAACTGTGATGAAGATGATGACGAATCTACAATTGATGACACGGGTAAGATATCTCAACCAAAGCGAGACAAAAACACTTATTCATTTGAAGACCTTGGTATAGCAAAAGGTACTCCGCTAACTTATACAAAAGACTCTTCCATTGTTTGCCATACAGATAAAAATTGGAAAGTAATTTATGACGATGAAAGGTATTCGCTTTCTGGCTTGGCAACAAGTTTATTGCGTGAAAACATAAAAAATCATCGCTATGTTAATGGTTGGCGTTACTTTACTTATAACGAGAAAACTATAACTGATATTTGGAAAGAAAAATGCAGTACTTGTTAGTTTTTGTTGGCAGTGGTGCTGGTGGTCTTTTACGGTTTGCACTAATCAAAGTACAAAATCACCTTGAATTTTCATTCCCAATGGCAAACCTTGCGTGTAATTTTATTGGGAGCATTGCAATAATTTTTGCCTTTGCGTTTATTAAAGATAAAAATCTAAATGTTTTGTTCGTAACGGGCTTCCTTGGTGGGTTTACAACATATTCAGCATTTGCCTTAGATTTATCTACGGTGCAATATCCAGCATTATACATTATTGCAAACCTTGTAATAATGTGTATTTCAATGGTTGCTTTCAGGTTGATTGTTTAGCGGTTTCTTCAGCTGTTTTAAGTCTAGTCTTTTAAGAAGCTCTAAATCAGTATTGGAATCGTTGTTTTCAGTTGTTAGGAGTTTCTCTCCATAGAAAATTGAATTTGCACCAGACATAAAACACATTGCTTGCATTTCCTCACTCATATTTACTCTGCCAGCGGAAAGCCTTACAAATGCCTTTGGAAACATAATTCTTGTAATGGCAACAAGGCGAATATACTCAAATGAGTCAATATTTTTTGCATTTTCAAGCGGAGTACCCTTTACCTTCACCAACATATTAATTGGTATTGAGTCTGGTTGTTTTTCAAGGTTTGAAAGGGTAATCATCATTTTAAGTCGGTCTTCAAATGTCTCGCCCATGCCAACAATTCCTCCGCAACAAATATTTATTCCAGCATCAGCGACATATTTAAGGGTTTCTAGACGCTCTTGATATGGGCGAGTAGTGATAATTTTACTGTAAAATTCTTCCGATGTATCTAAATTGTGATTGTAGTAGTCAAGCCCTGCATCTTTCATTAAGACCGCTTGTTCAGCATCAAGGGTTCCAAATGTTGCACATGTTTCAATTCCCAATGCTTTTACAGAAGCAATTATATCACACATATACTCTGTATCTTTTTTGTGGAGCTTTCTCCATGCTGCTCCCATACAAAACCGTGTTGCACCAGTTTCTTGTGCTTTTTTTGCATTAGATAAAATCTCTTCCTTGTCCATCAATGGCTCTTTTTTTAACCCAGTGTTGTAATGAGCAGACTGCGGACAGTATTTACAATCTTCAGGGCAAGATCCAGTTTTAATAGAACATAATGTAGCAATTTCTACCTCTTGTGCATTGTGATTTTGTACGTGCACATTTCTTGCTTGAAAAATCAAATCAAATAATGGTATTTTAGAAAGTGTTAACGCTTCATCAATAGTCCACTGTTTCATAGTAAATTATAAATACAATAGACGATTAAGTTTATGGATTTTATAAGTCAAGCATCGGTATGAATTTTAAAAATAATCAAATTTATCAAAATGCATATCTATCATTCGGTATTAAGTATATAGCTACCCAATGAACTATTATTGATTTCTTGACTTTAAAAATTATAATACTTATATATCATTGATTAATAGTATTAACTAAATTTATTTATATGCTTACAATTGGCGATGTTATACCTCAATTTTCTCTTCAAGCAGTAAAAGAAGGAAAATTTCCTGAAAGTCCAAGCGATGCTTTCTTTCAAATAGACAATAAAACTTATAAAGACAAGTGGGTTGTTTTATTTTTCTGGCCGAAAGATTTCACATTTGTTTGCCCAACAGAAATTAAAGCATTTGCCGATTTAAATGAAGATTTTCAAGACCGTGATGCTCAATTAATTGGTGCAAGTACAGACAGTGAGTTTGTTCACCTTGCATGGAAAAGAGATAGCACCGACCTTTCTAGCCTTCCAATACCTATGCTTTCTGATGTTGGCGGCAGGTTTTCAGAAGCTCTTGGTATTTTAAATAAAGATGCACTTGTTGCAAACCGTGCAACCTTTATTATTGACCCACAAGGAATAATTCGCCATGTTTCAGTGAATGACCTTAGTGTTGGGAGAAATCCACAAGAGACATTAAGAATTCTTGATGCACTTCAAACAGATGAGCTTTGCCCATGTAATTGGAAAAAGGGAGATGATGTAATTAATGTTTAATTAATATTATGTCGGCAATAGAATTTAAAGAATATTCTAAAGATGTTAAGTTGAATTTGGGGTCTGTGCTAAAAGTGGACCCTGAATCGTCCTTGAAAGAAAATCAAATTCACGGCATTGCTCTTGCTTGTTCTTATGCAAGTAAAAGCCAAAACACTGTGGATAAAATTCTTGAAAGTGCTAAACAACACTTAAGTGAAGAGGAGATTACTGCATCGAAATCTTCTGCGTCGATTATGGCGATGAATAATATTTATTATCGTTTTGTACATTTATCTGAAGACAAAGAGTATGGCAAAATGCCACCAAAACTGCGAATGAATGTTATTGGTAACCCTGGTATAGACAAAATTGATTTTGAACTGTACTGCCTTGCAATTTCTGCTATTAATGGTTGCGGATTGTGTATTGACTCCCATGTGAAGCAAATTGAAAAAGCCGGTGTAAGTAAATCAACAATTCAGCATACCATTAGAATTGCGAGCGTTATTAATTCAGTTGCACAAGTAGATTTTATCAAATAATGATAATTATTCATCATACAATATTAAACTGTAAATGAAGGAATATTTTGGATATTTTGCAATTATTTTAACATTTGCAGGGTTTGCGTCGTTGTTTATAAATATTATTAATGGTAAGGCGAAGCCTCATCCATTTACTTGGGTTATTTGGGCTGCGGTTACTTTAATAGTGTTTTTTGCTCAATTTTTTAGTAATGGTGGAATTGGTACTTGGAGTGTTGGCATTTCAGGGTTAATTACTGTGTTGGTAGCAATTATTGCTTATGTTAAAACGGACGGCGACACAATTGTTAAAACGGATATTGCGATTTTATTGGTTGCTATGTTTTCGCTTGTTGTATGGTTTATTACAAAAGACGCTCTTTACACCGTTTTACTTCTTACATTTGTTGACCTTCTAGCTTACTTTCCAACATACCGTAAGGCATTTTATAAACCATTTGAAGAGCATCTTACAATTTTTGTTATAATGACATTTAGAAATGTTTTTTCTGCTGTTGCAATGGAAGACTACTCTATAACAAATCTTTCTTTTCAACTGTTAACCGCACTGGCGAATATTGTCTTAATCGTAGAAGTGCTTTATAGAAGGTCAAAGTTGCAAAAATAAATTGCGTGATATTAATCATTTTGTGCGACTAACTAAAGATATGCTTGCTTTTTTGTACCGTGTAATTATTCCATTGGTAGTAACTTAAAAGTGCGGTATGAATAAAACAGTTGTAACTCCTGTTGCTATTGTAACCTTGGGTGTTAGCGTAGACACAGTAATGATTAGGGCAATAGAAGGCAATAAACCTATTGAAGCAGAAAATGCTAGGCACATTTGTGGTTAATATTTTTTATTTTTCCTAAAATAATATGAGTAAGAAAACAAAAGTAGTAGAAATACACGGTTTAAAGCTAAAAGAAGTGGATTATATATCAATTTCGGAAGATGCCATAATAAAGATTATATCTCTTTTAGATGGAAAGAAGCTTAAAGAGGCAGATGTTTTGGGTATATTAATTACACTTAACCAACGGGGCTGTGCCGGACTTGCATACAAAATTGAATATGCTAAACCAAATATTAACTTATTTGACAGCTACGAGGTTATTTGCCATCAAAATTTTAATTTATTTATCAATCCAAAAATTGCTTTGTATTTAATTGGTACAAAAATGGAATATAAACAGAGTGTTTTAGAAAGTGGATTTTCATTTGATAACCCAAATTCTCAAGGGTCTTGTGGGTGTGGTGAAAGCTTTTTTGTTTAATATGAATCGTGTTATACAAAATATTTTTAAGTTTAAAAAACTTTTTCTTCTTGTGGTTCTTACTTATATTGCTTTATATATAACATATTCCGTTGCAATTATTGCATCTAAAGTAGATATATACTTTGTCATTATTTTTGCATTCTTCTTAATTGCATTGTATTGGCTTATTGTTGGGATATTATCTCCAAAGTATCTGCCATTTTTTAAGTCTATTAAAAGTCGTTTACTTGTTTTATTATGTGGGTTTTTAACTCTTCTATCTTTGATGGGGCTTGTTATTTCCATAGAGCTGTATATTTTTAATAGAGACCCACTCAATATAACATATAAGAATGTTTATTATATTTATCATGAATTAATAAAAATTCATCCATTTAAAGGCGACGCCTTTACACGTTACACTGAAGAAAATGATGAATTGAATAATATAAAGTAATGGCCACAATACTGGTATAGGTCTAGATAACTTTAGACTGAAATTTTCTTAACATAGACAAAGATCTAACGCTAGCTTTGTTATTTACACAATTTTTGTGATAGGGTCGAATATTTGCGTTGCGACAATACTCTTGATCATTTTACTAAAATAAGGTCATTTAGAGCCTCCGTGTAAGCATTAATTTCTGCCTTTTGTATTTTGATTTTGAGACTTTCCCTTGTTTCACCAATGCAAATTTCCACTGGTTTTTGAACAATAATGCGTCCACTATCAATTTCTGATGTGACAAAATGCACTGTGCAACCTGTAATTTTTACTCCGTAAGCAATTGCATCGGTGATTGCATCCGCCCCTTTAAAAGCAGGGAGTAGTGACGGGTGGATGTTAATCATTTTTCCTGCCCATTTACATGTAAATTGTGGAGTTAGCACCCTCATAAAGCCTGCAAGGCAAATTAAATTGATGTCAAAAAGGTGTTTTGTAGCTTCGTTTTCAAACTCTTCCATTGAGACGCCTTTCGTTAAAATAACAACGGAAGGAATGCCAAATTCTCGGGCAATTTCAAGCCCTGCAATGTTGCTTTTATTTGCAATGACGACCGAAACCCGTGCAAGGGTGGGGTTTTTCTGGCACCATTTTGCAATAGTGCGAAGGTTTGTCCCTGTGCCAGAAATAAATACTGCTATGTTAGTCATTTTATGAATCTTTACAGTTATAATCTACCATAGCCTTGTATTTCTCTATTGTTGTAACAAAATTTTCTTTACTATGTTGTTCTATAACTTCTTTAAAGTACTCTTTAATATTATCTTCTATACTGTATGATAAATAATGTTTATTTTCTTCACCTTGTTCATAAACACCTATCAGTTGTAATAAAGGATATATCTCAGGTTTTTTATCAAATTCTTCTATAATTGCTTGCTCTAATAATTGTAGTATTTTGTTGTCAATTACGGAGTATTCAGTAATGCCCGCACTATAATACACTGCTTGCATTAGATGTAAGTGAGTGCCAATGATTAATAAAAATTTGGTACTGTGCCTTAAAGGGGATCCAAAATTTCCATAATAATTCATTACACAATCAAATCTTACCTTGTCTTCCGTAATGTTCTTTTTCTTCAATTGCTCATCTTTTTTCTTCAATTGCTCCTCAAGAGGTTTATTTACTGTTTTAAGTCTTATATTCCAAAGAAAATCTTTTTTTTGAATGGATTCATATACATTTTCTACCCATCTAGTGATGAAAGAAAATACTGTCATATATAACACCGTAACGCACAAAGGCAAGATGAATTTTCCAATAATAGGTGTTCGAAAAAATTGATAATAGCCATTTTCAGGACTTACACACCCAAGTAATATATAGGGTCTTTGAACCGTTGAAGATAAATCATTTGTACAAAAGTAATTATTTATATCACGCACATATTCAATATTACCAACAATAATAAGTAGTAAATCATAATTAAAAACGATCCAAGATGCAGTAAACATTATAGCCCAAGTGTTTGCGAAAAGAGTGTTTTTTATTTGCGTAATTGTATCTTTCATATATTACCCAACTCTTCCTTGAATATAGTCTTGTGTTTGTTGATGTTCGGGGTTGTCAAAAATTTTCTTTGTCTCGCCATGCTCCACTAAACTACCCATATAAAAAAAAGCGGTGTGGTCAGAGACTCGGGACGCTTGTTGCATTGAATGGGTGACAATAATTATTGTATATTGTTTTTTTAGTTCACGCATTAATTCTTCAATTTTAATAGTGGCGATAGGGTCAAGGGCGGAACAGGGCTCGTCCATAAGAATGACATCGGGTTTGATGGCAATTGTTCTTGCAATGCATAGCCTTTGCTGTTGACCTCCAGAAAGAGAAGTTCCTTTGTCTTTCAATCTATCTTTGACATCATTCCATAGACCAACTTTAATCAAGCTTTGTTCAACAATATTATTGAGGTCTTCCTTACTATTGTACATTCCGTGGATTTTAGGGCCAAATGCAACATTTTCATAAATTGATTTAGGGAATGGTATTGGTTTTTGAAAGACCATGCCAACTTTAAGACGCAGAATGACGGGGTCGACTTTTTCGTGGTAAATGTTAACGCCATCAATAAAAATTTTACCATCTACTTTGCAATTGGGTATTGTGTCATTCATACGGTTTATTGCACGAAGAAGTGAGGACTTTCCACAGCCTGAAGGGCCAATAAATGACACTATAGATTTTTCTGATATATCGAGGCTAATGTTTTGTACTGCGAAATTCCCTGAATATGATACAGAAAGATTTTGAACGGCAACTTTGCTTTGTTCATGCATATTTATTCAAAAATCATTGTTCCAATTCCACTGTCTGTAAGTATCTCAAGTAAAAGAGCATGTTGTTTGTTGCCATTAATAATATGAACGGTTTCAACTCCTCCACGAATTGCCTTGATGCATGTTTCAACTTTTGGTATCATTCCACCATGGATTTGTTTATCGCGAATCATTTCTTCGGCGTTATATGTCGTTAGGGAAGAAATTAATTCTTCTTGATTGTTTTGAACGCCGTCAACGTCAGTGATTAATATCAGCTTTGATGCTTCAAGTTCGCTTGCAATCATACCTGCTACAATATCAGCATTGATATTATAAGTATTGCCTTCGTTGTCAAAACCTACTGGTGCAATAACGGGTACAACGGGAGTACTTTCAAGGGCATCGAAGAAATCTACATTAATTTGCGTTGGAACGCCAACATACCCAAGGTCTAAAATTCGCTCAATGTTTGAATCTGTTTCTTTGGATGTTTTTCTTATTTTTTTAGCTTTAATTAAATTTGCGTCTTTACCTGAAAGACCAAGAGCAGTTCCACCATTTTGATTTATTATGGAGACAATTTCTTTGTTTATTGAGCCACACAGAACCATTTCGACGATGTCGATCATGTCTTTAGTTGTAACGCGGACACCATCAATAAATTGGCTTTTAATGTTCATTCTTTCAAGCATTGCACTAATTTGAGGACCGCCGCCATGTACAACAATGACATTGATACCGCATGATTTTAATAATACAATATTTTGTGCGAAATCTTTTACTGAATCTTTGTTGCCCATTGCACTTCCACCAAATTTTACGACGAATGTCTCACCTGAAAATTTTTTAATATATGGCAATGCTTCCATAAGTATTTCTGCTTTTTTTACTGCCTCAATGTTCTTCATAATATTTTGTGAAAGTTATATACCATTAATACGCCTTTTGAAAATATCAAATATTTCTTGTAAAATTTCAAGATTTTGCATATTTTTTTCACTTCTTGCCGATGTTGAGAAGATTTGCCCTGTAAAATGAGGAAAAATTGAGCATATTTTAGTAATATCTTCTTTTTTTTGCAATATTTCTATTGGTGTAGATTTTTCGCACTTTGTTAGTACAATGCAAAATGATTGATTTTGAAGGCTTTCAATCATTGCAATGTCATTATTGGACATGCTTTTTTTAATTGGAATTAAAATATAGTTTTTCTCAATATTTACCTGTGATATAAACTCTGGAATTGCTTCCCACTGTTTCAAGGTAGCATTAGAAGCTTTTGCGTAGCCATATCCGGGGAAGTCTGTAAAGAAACTTTTTTTATGAAAGAAAGGATGTTTAGGTGTAAAGATTAGTATTTCCTTTGTTTTACCAGGAGTTTTAGAAGAAAAAGATAAGTTTTTAACTTTACAAAGAGAGGAAATACTAATCTTTACACCTAAACATCCTTTCTTTCATAAAAAAAGTTTCTTTACAGACTTCCCCGG
>CAJQOT010000072.1 GCA_905480015.1 uncultured Rickettsiales bacterium
TAAATCATTTTCTACGCAAAATTTGTGAGCCTCCTTCCCTTCCTTGATTGCCTCGCTCCATTGTACTAAAATAAACTTCCGTGTGCCGTCTTTTCCTTTGGCAATTTCTTCGTGGTTAAGCTCCATTACGGCTTGCCCTGCTGTTCCACTGCCGGCAAAAAAGTCTAGCACAATGTCTTCCGGCTGTGTGCTTATTTGTAACAGGTGTTTTATTAGGGCAACGGGTTTTGAAAAATCGAATACCGACACTCCACCAAATATTTCTTTTATTTCAAATGCAGAAGTATTGGTTGTAATAGAGCCATCATCAATAATGGACAATGCCGTTTCTTGCTTTAATTCCCCATCATTTTCTAAACGAATTTTTTTATATGCTCGCCACTCATTTTTTGAGTTTAAAACAATATCTAAAAATTTATATTCTTTTGTATTTGATTGATTGATAACGAAATTCTTTAATTCATCATTAACCCTTTCTTTACTCCAAAGCCATTGACCAGTGGGGCAATGAATTTGTTTTTCATCTATCGTTAAATCATATTGCAATGTTTTTCTTTCGTATGCACCAGAAGGACTATGATGATCCAAGCCCTCTCTTGCATACTTTCCAAAGCTATCTTCATATTTATAGCTTGATAATTTATGTTCGGACAAGTCCTTTTGAAATGAATCTATCTGCTCAATATCTTTTGTGAAAGCCACAATGTATTCGGTTTGCGGTATTACAATACTATTACCTCTTCCGCCACCTCTTTTCTTTCTCCAAACCAACTGGGCAATGCAATTTTCCTCACCAAAAACTTCGTCCATAAGTAGTTTGAGGTTTGCCTGTTCGTTGTCGTCAATGCTAACGAAAATCACGCCGTCCTCCCGAAGAAGCTCCCGCGCTAATTTCAAACGAGGCAACATAAACGCCAACCAACCCGAATGCGATTGCTTGGTTTTGAAAGTGCCCTCCATGCGGTCAACTTCGTTGTCTGTGTAGCCTTCCAGCAGTTCGTCCTCTGCATTGCGGAAGTTATCGCTGTAAATGAATTCGTCAGATTTCGTGTTATAGGGCGGGTCAATATAAATGCACTTAACTTTGTTTGAGTAGTGGTCTTTTAGTATTTTCAAAGCGTCAAGGTTGTCCCCTCTAATGACAACATTTTGAGTGTCATCAAAGTTTTTGCTTAATTTAGAGTTAATTTTAAGCTCCATTTTGCTCTCCTGCGAATACTTTTGCAATGCAAATGATTTGCCGACAAAATTCAAGCCGTATGCCCTTTCTCTTGTTGTGATTGGGATATTTAGCAAAAGTTTTAACTCGTCCGTGTTAAGCTCTCCGTCTTTAAAAACCTGTGGATAATGTGCTTTAAGGAAGTCCTCCAAACTGTTTTGATTGCCCTCTAAAATGCTATAACCTGCATTTTTCATTTCATTCTTTTCCATATATTTCAATTAATTATTTCACTTATGATTGATGCAAGATCCACTTTGTTAATTCGCTTTTTGTAGTGAATTTCACAGTCACTCTTTTCCTTATTGAGTGCTTCAAAAAACTTTTCCGCAAATGAGATTTTACTTGCTTCCTTTTGTGGAATATCTTGCGATGTATTGTAGCCCTTTGCCTCCACAATTAAAATAATTTTCTTACCTCTGTCAGTTTCAATTGTATAGCAAAAATCAGGGCTATATTTCCCAAGTGGTGTTTCAATTTCAAGGCGAGGCATTTTGCCGAAAATCTTAATTTTAGGGTGTGAAACCTCACAAATTATATCTTTCTCAAAGTCACTATCCCAAGCAATGACATCTTCAAAAATCCATTGTTCTTTCAAATGAAATGGAGATGGGTAGTCTTCTTGTTTTTTACCAATAGTTCCGCCCTTATATTCCCTTTGTGCAACAGTTGAAATTTCCCCTTCAATAAAATGGTAATCAATAATTGTTTTAATGTTTTCAACGAGGCTGTTCTCTATAATTGCAATTATTTCCTTATTTGCTTGCCTTTTATTTTTTGCGATTTCACCGTGCAAATCTCTATCAACTTTCTGGAAAATCTCAACAACAAAATCAAGTGGAATTTTTGCATCTTGCGACAAACCAACGACAAACTTTTTTAAATTAATACTGTTTTCAATATTATGTGTTTTATGAATGCCTTCTTCAAATACATTATCTTTACTGTTGTGTGTGTGTTTTATTGTTTTGCGTTTTAGCTGGCTTACCTTCACTTGTGAAATTTCATCTGCAATTTTTTTGGTTAATTCTTGCCTATTATGCTGTTGCAAATTTTTAACAGTGTACGATACTTTCTTGTTAATGTGATTCCAAAGTATTGCAAAATCTTTAAATTTACTCTCTTTAATTTTAATAATCTTTTGCGGGGAATATTTACCATTTTTAATGTACTGTGTTATTATATCAAATTCAAACATTTTGCGTATTTGCTCAATGTTTTCTTGTGAAATATATTCATTTGGATTTAATCCTTTCAAATTTTCTTTATAATTTTCTATTTTTTTGTAATACTCTTCTCCATTGTCTTCTTTTGAGAATACAATAATATTATTTTCTTCTAAAAAACCTCGCCCTTGTTTTGTTGAAATCCCAGCGTGTGCCAATACCTTGTTAACATCTGTAAGGGTAAATTCATCTTGCGAAATACCAATGCCTTGTGCAATTTCATTTTGAATGCCACTAACAAAATTATCTTCACTGGCGGGAATTATAACACTTAATGTGTTTAGCTCCCAGAAATCTTCTTCATCTGCAAAATTTTCTAGCGTTTGCCTGCCGCCTCTCTGGTTTACACACAACCTTAAGCCCCTTCCAATTTGTTGCAACCTTGAATTATCACTGCCATAATTACTTAATTTGCAAATTTGAAATACATTTGGGTTATCCCATCCTTCTTGCAATGCCCACACTGAAAATATAAACCTTGTTTGTGTTTCAAAGGAAAGGAGGCGTTCTTTATCTTTCAAAATAAGGTCAATGTCCTGTTCTTCGCTTTTAGTATCACCCGAAAAATAACCTTTGTGAATTTCATTGAGATTTCCGTTCACAATATCATTTGTAAGGTATGCTTTGTATTCTCCGCTTGCATTTTGAATTTTTTTACTCCATATCTTCGTGTATTCTTCTTCAAAAATTTGCTTAATAATTGGTTTGTTACCACGAAAATCATTAATATTTCTAACAAAAAATAATGAAATCACCTTTATACCTTTTTCAAAAAGATGTTCTTCTTTTTCAAAATGCAAATTGATTGTATTGTGTATCATTTGTCTCATTCCTTCATGTGTTAAATGATACTCAAAATCTTCTAGTCTGTAACTCTCTCCATTACCAAGGATAATGTTTTTTGTCTTAATTTCTTTAATTGTGATTCCATTAAAAGGTTCTCCAACTTGCCTTGAAACTTTAATTTTTTGCCCACTTTGGTTCGTAATTATTTCAATTTTGCCTGCCTTGTAGTCAATTGATTTTAAAATGTCTCCATCGTTTGCAATTTCTTCTGTAAAAACTTGAATTCTTTTTACTAAACACTGTCTAAATGCGTCAATACTGTTTAAAACATAAGCAACATTGGAAAGTTCTAATGTTTTTTTATCTTTTTTTGGAAATGTTGCACCAAAACGAAGAAAATAGTTATCAAAACCTTCAAAATATTCCTTAAATTGCTTGCCATCAAATTTGTGTGGCTCGTCAATGACAACAATTGGATTTATTGATTTTAAGGCTCCGAGCATTGTATTAACATTACCAAGTGGCAATTCTCTTTCGTGAGCTTTGTTTAAGATGTTACCCTTTTTATTAAAAGAATGTGGTGTCATTATTAAAACTGAAAATATATCAGGGTTTGCAATGTACCAGCTAACATTTGAACGATATTGAATTTCTTTGCTGTATTTATCTTGAAAATATTGTTTTGTAATTTCCAAATTCTTTTTTGTTCCTTCCATAATTGCAATTGACGGAACTAAAACAATGAATTTTTTATATCCGAATTGTTTATTGAGTTCAAACATTGTATTTATAAATGTAAATGTTTTCCCCGTTCCCGTCTCCATCATAATGTCAATGTTCCTTTGCCCTGAAAAAACATTTGTATAGTTATTTCTTTGTGAATGATTTTGTAAAATTAATTTCAAATCATCGCCATTTGCTAATTTTTCAAAAATATTAACAATGTTATTTACGCAATCAATTTGATATTGTTGCTTGTTAAATTGTAATTTCACCTCTCAATTAAAAATTCTTTTCCATTATAAACTCTTTTTGTGTATACCATATGATTAAAAATCATCGCTATGCGTTACTGTTTTTTCAAGAATTAAATAATTTTTATCAATGCGGTAAATCAAAAGCCAATCGGGTTCAATATGAATCTCACGAAAGCCTTTGTAATTTCCTATCGATTCCCAGCGAGACATTGCGAGTGATATGAAAAATAAATATTCATTTGCAGAAACTACTTTTTGCCTGTTGCTGTGTTTATTGACATACCGTTTGATTAAGCTTGATTAACTCAAATACAGCAATATTACCGACCACGACCCTGACTACCCATCTTCTGTTCAATAATCTTACGAAGACCCGGAGTAATTGTTCCGGTAACCCTGCCTCCGGCAAACTTAGGCATACCGCAAGGAAATTGCTTTCTCCCACTCACTTTCATTGTTGCACTTTCTCCGTCCTTACCCCGAAACTGCATAGTAACACTATTACCTCTA
This sequence comes from uncultured Rickettsiales bacterium, assembly GCA_905480015.1. Classification (GTDB taxonomy): domain Bacteria; phylum Pseudomonadota; class Alphaproteobacteria; order Rickettsiales; family Deianiraeaceae; genus CAJQOT01. The sequence continues at coordinate 4,719 of CAJQOT010000072.1, forward strand.
TGTACTTCATCTGCTATATTAGACAACTTACATACCTTACCATTTGCATAGCAAGTCGTAATTTCCATATCAGGAACCCTTAATATCAGATTCTCATATGTATCTACACAATCCAGTCTCGAAGAGGAAGAATAGAAGTGTTTATTTAGCCATTCTTCTTCTACTTGTTTTACTGTGAATTCTTCTACTCGCTTTTCTAGTGCTTCTTGTACTGCTAGCCTGCGCCATTCAAGCTGTTGCGTTGCTTCTTTGGACCGTTTCATTGGTATGCCATCAATCTCAATTTTACAGTTACCTTTATTTACCATATCCTGAAGATACTCTCTTGATTTCTCACTTAAATGCTTACCGTCTAATTTTACTATACCTGCAATATTCGCATTATTAAAAGCACCTACCAGATTCACTATATTTGCACCACTAAAATCTATATTATGAATTGTCGCGCCAGCAAAAGCATCTGCGTTTATAGTGCGTATTTTGCTATCCCTAAAATCTAGTGAAGTAATATTCGCGCCAGCAAAAGCATCTGCGTTTATAATCTGTATGTCACAACCGTTAAAATCTAAATTATGAATTGTCGCGCGAATAAAAGCATGTCCGTCTATAATGTGTATTTTGCTACCCCTAAAATCTAAATTATTAATTCTCGCGCGCTCAAAAGCATGTGCGTTTATAACGGATATGTCACAACCATTAAAACGTACATCCCAAAGACTATTAGACTTGTTTGTTTTTTCTTGTATTATCGCTATAGCTTCTTCAAAGCCTTTTTGATAAAGTGTCAGATCATCTACATTCCCCCATCTAAACGCTGTTTAGCGTATTCAGATAATCCACTTTTAGATAGATTCAGGGTTCTCAAGAATTGTTGATCTTCTGCGTAACAACCTATTATTTCTCTTGCTACTTCTAATGCGCGTTTTTTTAATATGCTTTTTTCTAATTCGCGTTTTTTTAATATTCTTTTTTCATTACTATTCCCCTGCATATTTATTTTAATATATTTATACAATACTATACCATATTTTTACACACATTGCAACGCAATTATTTCACCCCCCTCCATTAGCTTGCGTTATGATATAGCTATGTTTTAAAGCGTTCAAAGAAATTGCTTGATTTTTTAAATTATACTTTTCATTGTGTGGTAATAGTGAATTTAAGTTTTTAAACCTTATGGTTGGTATGGATAAAATTTCTAAAATGGAAATTAAAAAGCAGTTTGCAGTTGTTGAAAATGATAGCGGATCGCCAGAGGTGCAAGTTGCGCTTATGACTGCGCGCGTTATACAAATAACAAAACATTTGCAGATTAACAAAAAAGACTTTTCGGGGCGTAGAGGTCTTTTAATTATACTAGGTAAAAGGGCTCGCCTGCTTTCGTACCTTAAAAGAAAAAATGTTGTTCGTTATAAAACATTAATTACAAATCTTGGTCTTAAAGACAAGCACTAATGAAGTACGAAGTTAGTGTTCAGCTAAAGCCAGATGTTCTGAATGTGGAATCAAAGGAAATTTTACATTCAATGCACGCTATGGGTTATAATTCTATTGTGTCTCTTCAAACATCTAAAGTTTTTGTTTTAGATATATCTCCTGAGGAAAAAAGCCCTGAAGAGGTAGTGCGAAATATTGCGTCTACTATATTGACTAATGAAGTTATTGAAAATTTTTCTTTTAAAAAGTTAAATGTTTAATTCCATTGAAAGATTAGCTTTGCGCTTTGTGTCTGTAATAGTTCTTATTGGGTCAACAATTTTTGCCTTCTATATTCATATTTTTGGTAAAGTAACACCAGGCGGCGGATTTCAAGCAGGAGCCCTCCTTGCTTCTGGCATAATAATATACCAGTCATTTAATGATGTAATAATTATTAATAAAAATAAGCTTAATATTTCTACTGTTTGCGGCGTGATGATGTTTTTATTAACAGGTGTTGCAAGTCTTTTTTTTGGTGGAACAATTTTTGAATATCAAGTATTTCATCATCATTATGGTCATATCATTGGGTCATTTCTTGTAGAGACTGGTGTTTTTCTCGTTGTTACAACATCGATGGTGCGTATTGCTAATGCTCTTTGGAATTATTAACTAGACTTTCACTCATTTCTTGTGGTGCATTAATTTTCATTAATTCTAATACCGTTGGGGCAATATTTGCTAAAGTGCCATTTTTTAATGCAATTTGTTCTGTTGAAATATAGATAATTGGCACTACTCCATTGGTGTGCTGTGTGTGTTTTTCTCCAGTTTTTATGTCTACCATTTCCTCAAGATTGCCGTGGTCGGCAGTAATAAGAAGGTGATAATTATTTTCAATAACAGATTTTTCAAGGTTTCCAATAAATTCATCAATGTGTTCCGCTGCTTTCTTCGAAGCTTCAAAGTTGCCTGAATGACCAACCATATCAGCATTTGCAATATTTATGACAATGAAGTCATGTTTTTGAGAGATAATTTCAGAAAAAAGCTGTTCTTGCAGTTGATATATCGACATTTCAGGTTGAATATCATATGTTCTCACATTAGGAGATGGCACCATTATGCGTTTTTCAAAATCACCTTCCTTTTCCCTTCCACCATTAAAAAAGAAGGTGACATGTGCGTATTTTTCTGTTTCCGCTATATGTAAATGATTCTTTTCATGCTTTTCAAGTACATCAATAAGAGTATTTTGCACGTGATTCTTTGAAAATAACACTGAGGATTTTGAAGCAATGTAATCGGAGTATTCTGTTACACAAATAGTATTGAAGCCATGGTCAATCACCATCTCTGATATTTGACGAACCCTATCTGCACGGAAATTTACAAAAAATACTGTGTCATCATTTTTAATTTCACTAAAGTTATTAATTATTGCAGGATCGATAAATTCATCGGTAATATTTTTGTCATAAGCATTATCAATTGCCTCTTGTAAATTTGTGAATCGAACTCCATCGCCTTGTAATGTATTAAAATATGCCTGTGTTCTTTCAAGTTTTGCGTCTCTATCCATTGCAAAAAAACGCCCTGCAACGGTGCCAATGTTCATGTCGTCAAATTGTGAAATAATATCTTTAAAGCTTTGTGGAGGGACATCTCTTCCATCTGTGATAACATGCAATACAACATTAATTCCCAATGCACACAATGTTTTATAAATATATTGAATATGTAACATTGAAGAATGTACACCTCCATCGGAGCATAATCCAACAATATGTACCGTGCCAGATATTTTGTTATTTTTATGGAGATGCCGTAACTTACTATCTAGCTTTCCATCTTCAATTGCGTTATTGATGCGTGGTAAATCTTGGTATATCACTCTTCCAGACCCAATTGTCATATGCCCTACCTCTGAATTTCCCATTTGCCCTTTTGGAAGACCAACCGCCTCACCAGAAGTTTCTAACAGTGCATTTGAGTACTGCTTCAAAAAGCGTTGAAAATTTATAGTTCTTGCTTGAAACACAGCGTTGTATTTATATGTAACATCGCCAATGCCAAATCCATCTAAAATACACAATATAACTTTCTTTGACATAAAACCGCTAATTTTTTACAAATAAACTACAAACATAAAAAATGCAAGAAAATACACATGTTTTTATACCCACCGTGTTCGATGGTAATTCATGTCCAAATTTTTGTTAATTGCATATGTAGAATAAATTATGATGCATCACTCCCACTTGGAGTATCATCACTGCCTGCACTTGAAGTATCATCACTGCCTGCACTTGAAGTGTCCCCACTTCTACTCATTGGTGTACTTGGTGAATTATTCTGCGCATCATCTTTTTCATCGCCTTCTTTCTTTTTTTCTAATTTCTCTTTTTTCTCTTTCTTTTCTTTTTCTGGCTCTTCGTTACTTTTAGTTAGGCCTACAATTTTATCCTTTATTGCATCAGTTGAAAATGGAGTGCCTGTCATATGACCGCCTATTCCAGCATCAAATGTGATAGTTTGAATAAGTTTAGACGCAACCTCAAATACAGTATTAAAGAGTGCCATTCCACATACTAACCCTACGACTTTTATAAATATATCATTTATTCGTATTCCCGCAGGCGTTGGTATACTATCATGTAGTAAACGGTCAAATCCAAGTAATTTCCATAATCCACTATTTGTGAAAAGGGTATTAGGCGAAATATAAACCGCAAAATTAAAAATATCTCTTAAGAATCTCAACACTGTAGTTTCAAATAAAAGGAGTGTAATAAAGCCCATTAGTGCAAGATATATCCATGGCCTCATAATGCCAACATCTATTAGTGTCATTAGGTGACTCCTACTTTGACTTTTTCGCGTTAATTTTACTTTAACATCGTTAACTGCTGAAAACATAATGAAGAAAGGTAGCACTTGTAAAGCAAGTAATATGGAAAATTTGGCAACGAGCAAATTGACAAATATCTCCAATGTAAGAAACAGCAATAACACCATAATTATAATTATAATGGGCAAAATAAAAATTGCATGAGTGAACATTAAGGCAGTCATTTTAATGCGTATTCTTGCTGAAACTACTGGATCAAAAAATATTGATGCAACAACATCTAATGCTCTGTATATATTTGTTGGGCCATTACGTTCCCCTGCGTATTCCATACTTGTAGCATTGTAAAGTGCTGACATTGTGGAATTTATAATCCACTTTGCAAAGCTTGTAACAATATTGTAAAGGAAATCTAAATAAAAAAATGCTTGTGGAGAAAGCAACAGTGTAGCGGTGCCAAATATTATAAATATATCCGTACCCATATCTTTGATTGTCAGCTTTTGGTCTCCTGTAAGCATTGAAATGCCCATTAAAAGTGTCGCCAATACTGCAATTACTATAACGAGCGTTCTAAATGTTATATTTTGTAAAATATTTTGCTGTAATACAGATAGTGCTTTATAAACTGTGCCAAATAACAGATTTTCCAAGAGCATATATGTACTTTTTAGGGCATATGCAGGTAAAAATGTTTGCATACCCGTTGAAAAAGTATTAGGTGACTTTGGCGCTTCAAAGTAAACCGAAAGGAGTATAAAGCAAAATATAACAATCAATATTGCATATACTATGCCAAAAAATTTTAATTTATCTTTAATGCCTTCCATAATAATAACTACTCCTCTCTAAATGTTACATGTTTATATTTTTCGAGGTCATTAAGTACGACGCCAATGCCTTTTACGACACAATTTAGCGGTTCATCAGCTATTCTAACGGAAAGGCTTGTGGCTTGAGATATCACCACATCAATTCTTTTAAGCAACGCCCCACCACCCGTAATTACTATGCCAGATTCAACAATATCTGATGCAATTTCTGGCGGAGTAACTTCAAGTGCCGTCATCACAGCATCAATAATTTTTTCTATGGGTTCCCTTAATGCTTCACTGATATCCTTTTCTGTAATATCTATTTTTTTAGGAATACCAGTTATAAGGTCCCTACCTTTAATTACCATTGAGGTGTTTTCTTCCGAAGGAATTGCACACCCTATTGAGTGTTTAATTTTTTCAGAAGTTTGTTCACCAATTAGCATATTATATTTTTTACGGATATATAATATAATTGATTCTTCCATTTTGTCGCCTGCTACTCGAAGTGAGTTACCGTATACAACGCCACCAAGTGATATTACTGCAATTTCACTTGTTCCACCACCAATATCAACAATCATCGAGCCTCTGGCTTCTTCAATATCTATATTGGACCCTAATGCCGCTGCGATTGGTTCGTCAATTAAGTGTGTTGTGTGTGACCCCGCCATTTCTGATGCATCTTGAATTGCACGGCGTTCAACCGATGTTGCCGTCGATGGAACACATATTACTATTGTTGGTTTGATAATAAAATTCATTGTGCATACAAGGCTGACGAAATGTCTAATCATTGCTTCGGCGATTTTGAAGTCTGCTATTACACCGTCTTTTAATGGGCGAATTGCTTGAAATTTTGCTGGAGTTTTTCCAACCATAACTTTTGCTTCTGTGCCAAATTTATATGGGACTAATTGACCACCTTGATATTCGACTGCTACAATTGATGGCTGGTTAAGTATTATACCATCTTCGACGGTGTATACAAGGGTATTGGCCGTGCCAAGATCGATCGCTATTTTTTTTGAAAAACGCGACACAAGGTAGTTAAACATACTTTTCATAAAGTGACTAGTAATAAATTGCTAATTAATAATTTTTATGTCAAGGGTTATTTTACTTTCAACATCGGCAACATTCTTGATACAATATGCACTTTTGATATGCCAGTGTTTTTTACAATGTGGTCGTTATAGATAGGCTTGCTTTATTTAATAATAAGTGCGGAGGGTAATTGCATTGAATTTCTTAACATCGTGCGAATGTCTTTATCATCAATATTTAAGGATATATCTAGTTGATTTAATAGCAGCTCCTCTAAAAAATACATTTGTATACAAAAATAATAGAGAAATAAGGAGGCTTTTACACCTCCGTATTTTAATTATTTTTTATCTTCTTCTGTGACATCCTTAAAGTCCCCTTTAACTGTTTCATCATTTTCCGCAGAATTAGCGTCATCAGCAGATGTTTGACCTTCAGAATACATCGCCTGACCAATCTTCATAGCAACTGCTTGAAATTTCTGCGTTGCGTCTTTCAACTCTTGCGTTGTTACATCTTCCTTTAAAAGTAACTCTTTAAGAGCCTTAATCTCTGTTTCAACTTCAGATTTAAGATCGTCAGAAATTTTATCACCTCCTTCAGTAATTGACTTTTCAGTTTGATAAACAAGGGAATCAGCTTCATTTTTTGACTGAATAAGATCTGCTTTTTCAGTGTCCTTGGTTGCATTTTCCTCTGCTTCTTTTACCATTTTTTCAACCTCTTCATCAGAAAGTCCACCAGAAGACTGAATTTGAATTTTTTGCTCCTTACCGGAAGATTTATCTTTTGCTTGAACATGAACAATACCATTGGAGTCAATATCAAAAGTTACTTCAATTTGCGGAACACCACGCGGAGATGGTGGAATACCATCAAGCATAAATTCTCCTAACAACTTGTTATCTGAGCACATTTTTCTTTCACCCTGAAATACACGAATGCCCACACCTGGTTGGTTATCCGCTGCTGTTGAAAATGTTTGAGACTTCTTCGTTGGAATCGTTGTATTTCTTTCAATAAGAGTAGTCATAACACCTCCCATCGTTTCAATACCAAGCGTCAACGGAGTAACATCAAGCAGTACAACATCTTTAACATCACCTGTTAAAATTCCACCTTGAATTGCCGCACCCATTGCAACTACTTCATCAGGATTAACACCTTTATGTGGCTTTTTTCCAAAGAAGTTTTCTACAAGTTCTTGAACTTTTGGCATTCTTGTCATTCCACCAACAAGAATAACATCATCAATTTCACTTGCTTTGAATCCAGAATCTGCAAGTGCCTTCTTACATGGCTCAAGAGTTTTCTGCACAAGTTTATCTACAAGTTCTTCTAATTTTGCACGAGACAACTTAATTTGTAAATGCTTTGGACCAGTTTGATCTGCTGTTAAATAAGGCAAATTAATTTCTGTTTCCTGCGTTGAAGAAAGTTCTATTTTTGCTTTCTCCGCTGCCTCTTTTACCCTTTGCAAGGCAAGAGAATCTTTAGAAATATCAACAGAATTCTGCTTCGTAAATTCCTGAACAATATATTCTTGCACGATATTATCAAAATCTGCACCACCAAGGAATGTGTCTCCATTTGTAGATTTCACTTCAAATACACCATCGCCAATTTCAAGAACAGAAACATCAAATGTTCCACCGCCAAGGTCGTATACTATAATTTTTCTATCACCCTTCTTATCAAGACCATAAGCAAGTGCCGCGGCAGTTGGCTCGTTCACAATTCGAAGAACTTCAAGACCTGCAATTTTACCTGCATCTTTTGTTGCCTGACGCTGTGAATCGTTAAAATATGCCGGAACAGTAATAACCGCTTTTTCAACTTTTTGCCCAAGGTAACTCTCTGCAACATCTTTTAGATTACGAAGAATTTCCGCAGAAACTTGAGACGGAGCATAATCCTTATTGTCTTTATCTTTCACCCAAGCATCTCCTGTTTTAGACTTAAAAATTTCATATGGAGAATGCTTAATTGCTTTTTTCACCTCATCGTCTCCAAATTTACGCCCAACCAATCTTTTAATTTCAAAAAAAGTATTTTTTGGGTTCGTAACGGCTTGACGCTTCGCAGGGTCACCAACAACAATACCAGATTCAGTATACGCAACAATTGAAGGAGTGGTTCTTTTTCCTTCTTTATTTTCAATAACTTTCGATTCCTTCCCATCCATAATCGCAAGACAAGAATTGGTGGTTCCAAGGTCGATACCTATCACAATAGACATAATACAGTGTACAAAATTAATTACTTATATTTCCATAATATAGTATATAAAATTCACAATTCAAGGCTTATAGCCAATAAATAAAATAAAAATTTATAAATATCTTGATTTTAAATATTTTTATTACAAATACAACAGCAACTGAAAAGTGGCCGAGTAGCAAAGTGGTAATGCAAGGGCCTGCAAAGCCTTTATCGGCGGTTCGATTCCGCCCTCGGCCTCCACTTTTTTATTAAATAAAATGAATATCAAGAATAGCATCAATAAACTCAGAGCATACATTAACCTAGAATTAATGTTTGAAGCGTTTATTCTTCGCATTAAAGAGCATATGAAAATATTTTTAATAATTTTTATATTGTTGTTTTGCATAATTTTTTTCACCACATTACTGTTTTCACATTTTGATACAGGCAAAAAAGATGATATGAAAAAATATCTCGTTGCCAGCAATATGCTTGCTCAAAAAGAAAATGCAAAAGCACTAGAAGCTTTTCAAGAAATTTACAACTCTTCAAAAGGAATGATAGAAGCAGCGTCTTTCATGCAAATTCTCGATTTACTCCTCGAAGATAAACAGTACGACACAGTAATATCAATTTTACCAGACATCACCACATTAAAGCAAGAGGAAATTATTACAATTATTTTATACACAAAAGCACTTAATGTAATGTCACAATTAAAAAGTGACAAGAAAATATCACCAAAGAAAGAAATGGAGCTAATGAAATTATTTGCAAATTCTATAAAAAAAACTACAATTAGCAATGAATACCTTGCTCATAAACAAGCGCTTATTGTAGCATTTTCACAAAGTAAATCTTTAAAATTAGACCTCAACAAACTGCCTCAAAACGACCTTACAAAGGCACTTCGCATGATACATCAAAACACCAAATGATAATCAAACACACAAATTTCCTACACAAGTGCGTTTTAAGTATTATAGAAAATCCCAACGCAATTATCATTGTACCAGAAATTCGTCATTTATCTATTATCAAAACATTGCTCGCAGAAAATACTAACGTAGCAATGGAAATGCCTATAATTCTCACGCTTGAGGGTATGAATGTTTCATCACTTTTTAACGAAGACACAGAATTTCTTTCACGAAATACCATTTTTGCAATTTTAACAGAGTTAACCACTTATACAAAAAAGCTTGAAGAGCATGATGTTCAAGTATTTGTGCGTGCAATGCTTGGTGAATTGCCTAACTTATACGAACATAAAATACAGCCAGAAGATATACTAAAAAAACTGCCGTCAACTATTTCATACCAACATGAAGTAAATTTGAATCTTCTTGTAAATGTTTGGAAGGCTTTTGAGGTGTACCTTGCTCAAATAAATGCAAAGCCATATTACAAAAGAACACAATACCTTCTGGATGAAGTCTTAAAATATGCAGAAGCACACAGAAAGCAACTTATTATTGTAGACGACTTCGGCCGCTCTCGTACATTAAAAAACTTAATTATACAGGCAAAAGAAAGTAACATTGATGTAAAAATTTTTACTGATGACACACAACTAAAAACTCCCATTGCAAAAAAAATAGAAAACAACAGCACATTAGAACACATTTCAGTGTGTGTGTGCGTAAAACACATTTTAAGTAATAATTCTGAAAGTAAAACGCTAATTGTTTGCGAAGATGAAAGCTTGCAAGCTACAATTTTAATGGAATTACAACGCAATAAAATTCCTTGCCATGCAAACATTACCAAACCCTTGGAAAGTAACCCACTTGTGCGTGTGTTTTTGGAAATTATCCGCGACAATATTAAAGAAATTATTCCATTTTTGAATATTGACGGCGTTCAAAAAGAACATGTGCTAGCGTCTTTTATTGAAGGCAAACCATGCGGAGTAGAACTATGGCAACAAATTATTAAGCTTTCAAGGCTAAGGACAATTGAATTTCTGGGTGATATTTTTGAATTCATCGCCTCTAAAAGGAAGTTTTTTTATTCTACAAATCAAGACTTTACAGAATTTTTACAATTTAAAGCCTTTATACAAAAAGAAATTACACAAACACAAAATATAGGTATTTCTATAAATTATAATTTTGTGTTACACATCGCTACATCGTGGAAAATTTTTCAAGATACAGAAAAATCTAATGTACGCATTTGCTCATTAAGAGACATACCCTTATATAACATTAATACAGAAAACAATCATATTATTTTAACATCCGCATACAAAACAGAGCCAACTGGCAATATAATATTTTCAACAGGAATGATGAAATACTATGAGTTCATCGCACACAACCCTATAACAAAATACCTCTCTTCCATTACAACTGAAGTATATTCAACGGTAGAAATTCCTGAAATTAAACACACATCACTACTTCTGTACGAAAATTCTCGTGAAGCTAAAGTGCTCACACGCTCAAATCTTCGCCTCTCCAATAATTTACAAACTACTATTTCGGCAACTCCATTAGAAACGCTATTGGTCAATCCTCTGTTATACTTTTATAAAAACATAAAATATTTACATGAAATACCATACACGAAGCAAGAAAGCTTAACGGTGGGTAATGTTGTTCATGATATTCTTGAAATAATTACAAATAAATTAAGTTCCAATGAAAATTGCAATATAGAATTAATTACAAATAAATCTTTTCAAGAGGCAAAAATGTTTCATATGAAAGTTTTTTTCTACGAAGGAATTATACGAGAAGTAGAGAATATTCGCATTGCTATTGACGGCGGTCAAGTTTTAGCTGAAAGCAATGATATTACACATAATATTGCAGTTGAAAACATTACATTTACTCTTAAATCCCGTGCAGATAGAATTGACATCACACCAAATAGTACAACAATACACGACTACAAAACCGGTAAAACATTCACCAAAAACGAAATTTATAATTATAAAAAAATTCAGCTTTTAATTCCGGCATTATCACTCCAAACATTAGAGACATCAGGCAGATACTCCTTCATTGGTTTACACAAAGACCTTACATTCAATATAACGGAAAGCATTCTTGAAGGTTTCGTTAGTATTGTTACAGAATGCTTGCAAAAATACTTCATTCACAAAGAGCCACTGGAGGGAGGTAAGCAATTTTACGCCCACACGCATGTTGCTCGTGTATAATGCACCACAACAAAAATTATCAACATGATACACAAATAATATGTTATACACCCATTTTAAACTCTAGTATAATAGAATTATTAGTTATATTTTGTGTGCCAGTAAAAGAGAGTTGCCTTTGCACACCAATACGATATGTTAAGCAGTCACTTTTATAGCCAAATCCACTGGAAATACTCATAATAACATTTTTTTTCTGATTGTTTGCATCAATAAAACTTGGGTTTTGTATAATTTCTGCAAATATTTGATGATGGTTTTTGCTAAGTGTTATAGAATATAAAATATTTTCAGTGTTGGTAATGTCTAATATAGCATTGCTTTGTAGAGATTTATCCAAAAAGAAATACCCAAGTTTAAGGTTTAAAAATGAGAATGGTTGTATTGCAATTGAAGAGTTTGAAAAAAGAATATTATGAGTATCTTTCGATACAATGAATCTCGATGTAAGATCTATTTTTTTTAATTTAA
>CAJQOT010000073.1 GCA_905480015.1 uncultured Rickettsiales bacterium
CAAGACACGCCGTCGCCCTCTGTAATATATTTATTAATTGGTCTGGGTGATGCACCTCTTTGTATTTTCGCCACCTCCCCCAGCTTTTTCCATTCAACCCCTTCGCTAAAGGTGAGGAGTTGGTTTCTGTAATATTCATACTGCTTTTTTCTTGCTGTAAGTTCTGCTGTAAGTTCTGCTGTGTGGGTGGTTAGGGTATCTAAAATGCGTACAATTTCTTTTTGCACGGGCAAAGTGGGCAGGGGGATTTGAAGGTTATTAATAGCCTCTCTGTTGATAGTTGGCACACCTCCCTCCCTTTTTTGTGATTTAAAATAATCTTCATTTATTTTTAAAAAGAAATATAAAAATCTGTCATCAATTTTCTCTGGCGTTTTTATCACAAATGTTCCATCTGATGACCAAAAGTCAACATTACTCCATACAACCTCGCCAATACTACCAGTGTTAATTATCATTGTTTGAGTGGCTTTTCTATTGTATTTATTGTAATAGCCAAGCGGAATTAAGCCTCCGTGAAAAACAGGATATTGATATTCGCCTGATAATTCTTTTTTTGTCAAACGGCTTCCCCTTAAAACCTCACACACCTCGCCAAGCTTTTTCCATTCCACTTTTTGCCCGTTTAGCAATTTTTGTAAAAATTCAGTCATTTTTAATTTCTAAAATAATTGCGTCAATTTCCCCCCGCAACTTGTCGATTTTCATAACAGTTTCCGCAATTTCAGCATTTAACTGCGTAATGTCAACAATTTCACGAGTATCCTCCGCCTCGACATAAGAACTCACCGAAAGATTGTAGTCGTTTTCAGCAATTTTTTCTTTTTTCACAAGCTGGGCAACATGCGGGACATTCCCCTTGCTTGCAAAAATTTCAATAATTTTATCAATATGTTGGTCGTGCATCACGCTGTTATTGGTCTCTTTTTTGAAAAATTCCTCGCCACTTGCGTTAATAAATTGAATGTCTGTCGTAGTCTTATTTTTCGCAAGAACTAAAATCGTCACAGCAATGGTCGTCCCATAAAATAAATTTGGTGCAAGAGAAATAACAGTTTCAACATAGTTTTGTTCAACTAAATGTTGACGAATTTTCTGCTCCGCTCCACCACGGTAGAAAATCCCCGGGAAACATACAATCGCTGCCCTTCCTCGTGGAGAAAGATAATGCACAGCGTGTAGCACAAAAGCAAAATCCGCCTTGCTTTTCGGTGCAAGAATACCCGCTGGGGCAAAACGGTCATCGTTAATCAATGTTGGGTCGCCGTCGCCAATCCACTTGATAGAATAAGGGGGATTAGAAACAATTGCATCAAATGGTTCATCGTCTTGAAAATGTGGTTTAATTAGGGTGTCTCCAAGTTGAATATTAAATTTATCGTAATTAATATTATGCAAAAACATATTCATACGAGCCAAGTTGTAAGTAGTATGATTAAGCTCTTGCCCAAAAAAGCCCTCTTGAATAATATGGGAATCAAAATGCTTTTTTGCCTGTAGCAATAACGAACCAGAACCGCAAGCAGGGTCGTAAATTTTCCTAACTTCTTTTTGACCATGCATCGCAAGCCTTGCTATCAATTTAGAAACATTTTGTGGTGTGAAAAATTCTCCACCAGATTTACCAGCATTTGCTGCATAATTCGAAATTAAGAACTCGTAAGCATCACCAAATAAATCAATTTGACTATCTTGAAAGTCTCCAAAATCTAACTCTGCAACGCCTTTTAACACGGCTGTCAAGCGTTTACTTTTTTCGGACACAGTATTACCAAGACGGCTACTTGTTGTATCAAAAGCATCAAATAAACCTTTAATATCTTGTTCGGAAGGGTATCCATTAGCGGAGGATTCAATTTCTGTAAAGATTTTAGTCAACTCAGTATTCAAGCTTTCATTGTTATTGGCACTTTTAATAACATTTGCAAAAAGCTGGCTTGGATACACAAAGTACCCTTTGGCTTTAATGGCATCATCTTTAATTTCATCGGTAATAATGTTATCATTGCATGTAACATAATTAACACTTTTATCACCAGAATCAATATAACTTATGAAGTTCTCACTAATAAAACGATAAAATAAAGCACCAAGCACATATTGTTTAAAATCCCACCCATCTACTGCACCTCTCACTTCATTGGCAATTTTCCAAATTTGTCGTTGCAATTCTGCACGCCTTTGTGTTCCTGTCATAGCTTTTATATTAAAAAATCTTGTCCGTTATAAATTGCTTTTGTGTACTTTGTAAGTAGTACTTCCACTTCTTCAAAATTCGTATTCAAGGCATCTGAAAAGTAGAAAATCTTATTCCTCAGCTTGCGAATTGTATCAATTTCCTTTTGAATAACATCAAGCCCCCTTTCTTGAAAGTTAATATTGTTTTTATCCAATACAAGCCAATTGCCGCCAAAGCTTTTTGTAAATTCAACATCAATTCTATTTCTTAAAAATGTTTCAAAAATGTATATTTTACGGTAAAACGACTCTGAAATATCAATATTCTTTTCACACAAATAAAGCCAGTCTTCTTGCGTGTTTTTATACCTTTGAACTCTACTTTTGCCAAAAAGCTTTTCAAGTTCGTTGTTTTGCATTCAATTAGATGAAAAAGTATAAAGTTGAGTAAAATATGCTTGACAAATATCAAGTATTATGTTTCACTTTTATTAGTGAGCCCCACCTTTTCCCATCGTCGGAAGTAATTTTTGTCGCGTTTGCGGCGTGGGGACACTACGATCCTTATCTATCTGGTTACCATCTTCATCAACACTTATCTCTTCCTTTGAATGAAGTGGTGAACTACCATCAAAAGATATTTTATATAAATAACTTTGAATTGAATTTTAAAGTTGTGATAATAAGTCTTAATTCTAGTTTAATTGATATTTTGTATGCCGTTAATGTTATATCGTTTTCGCCCGTTTAACCAACATACAATAACGGAACTTCTTACCGAAAAACTGCATTTTACCCACCCAAACACTTGGAATGACCCTTTTGAAATGTATGATATGAAAAAAATTTCTGCATTTAATGTGAGGTATAATTGTAAGGGTAAATACGTGTATCAAATTTTGTTAAAATTGATAAGAAATAATCCGCTTAAGTTATCTTGAATCACATTGAAAACAGTAAGATATAAAATTATACAGTCCAAACGTAAAACTGTTTCCATTCAAATTTGCCATACTGGAAAAGTGGTCGTTAGGTCTCCTTTGCACCTTGCAAAGTATAAAGTTGAAGAATTAGTACAAAAAAAACAATTATGGATTGAAGCAAAACTTCAAGAAATACAACTACGAAATATTACCGCTATAACATACACAGAAAATGAGCAATTTAACTTTATGGGTGTGGTGTATACTCTTAAAATACTTTTAAGTAATAAAAATTTTGTATCTATTACAGGTAATAACATTTTGATTCACAAAAAAGAAAGTGCTGAAACAAAGGCAGTGCTGGAAAATTTTCTTCGCAAAAAAGCGGAAGAAATATATTCCATTCAAATGGCACTGTGTTTTG
>CAJQOT010000074.1 GCA_905480015.1 uncultured Rickettsiales bacterium
TGGACTTCTTTGAGTCTCTTGGCTTTAAGCACTATCATGGGTCACAATTTGAAGACGATACAATTTTACGAGAAAACTACATTGACCGTATTTATGATACATACATTAATGAAGAGGAGTTGCAATCTTGTGATGATGTAATTTATAAAATTGCCAACTCAATGGAAGCACGCCCTTACTCTTCACGAGAATTTATCTATGAAATGGGAAAATGGCTTGCAAATGGAAATGCAAAGAAGAGGGAGTCTCTTGTGCAAATTTGTTATGAAAAAAATGTTCCAATTTTCTGCCCTGCATTTATAGACTCTTCCGCAGGATTTGGACTGGTAAAACATCAGGTGGAAAATCCAAAAAAACATATGACAATTGATGCAATTGCAGATTTTCGCGAACTTACTGATGTGAAAATTAAAGCAGGTACAACTGGGCTTTTTATGGTAGGAGGAGGAGTGCCAAAGAATTTTGTGCAAGACACAGTGGTTTGTGCTGAAGTGCTTGGAATTGATGCAGAAATGCATAAATATGCTATACAAATTACCGTTGCCGATGTAAGAGACGGTGCATGTTCAAGTTCTACTTTAAAAGAAGCTTCTTCTTGGGGAAAGGTGCAAACTATTTACGAGCAAATGGTATACGCAGAAGCGACAACCGTTGTACCGTTAATTATTAGTGACGCATACCACCGTGGTAACTGGAAAAACCGTAAACCTAAAGAATTTGCAAAGCTTTTTTAGCACACTTATTATTTAAATATAATGCTTCCTTAAAGTACCTTCTCTTTTTTAAATGGTAGGAGATTATATTTTTTACACAATGATAGGAGTACTTAACAGCATTACAAATGTTACAAAGAAATTTCTTAAGAAGGCAATAGATATTCCTAGGCAAAAAGCTGCAGAAAAACAACAAATAAGAGAATTAACAGATAGCCTTGGAGGTTTAAGCGATTTGATATCTCAAACAAATTCATACAATGAAACGATTCCAATTGTTTTTGGTTCGGCAAAGCTTGCGGGCAATGTGATATGGGTGGGAAATATGAAAGCGTTTGTACATCAAGATGGTGGAATTTCATATTCGGATACATTGTATGATGTCACGGTGAACAGCGTTCTATCAGCTGGTCCACTTCAGCTGAAGCCAGAAACAAAAGCATCCGATAAAACAGACTCTTGGACTAAAACTCGCAGCACTGTTGCGGAATTTTTTCAAATTTACAAGCTAGATTTTGCCATTGCAATTTGCGAAGGGGAAATAGATGAAATGCTTTCTGTTCAGGCAAATGGTAGGGAGTTAGATCTCTCAAAATACACTTATAGAATTTATAACGGCAGCGAACAACAAGGCGTTGACCCAGTGATTGCACAAAAAGAAGGAGAGGGCAAGGCTCCTGCTTTCAAAGGAATATGTTATATAGTGTTTGAGCAATTTCCAATTTCAGACTTTAATAATCTGATTCCCAATTTCACTTTTTCTGTTAGGAGTTCTGCATCGAAAAATAGTGACACAGTGAATGAGAAAATTAAAGGAATTACATTAATACCTGGAACGGGAGAGTTTGTTTATCATACAAAAAAAGTTACAAAGTATAATATACGCGGTACAAGTAGCGGAGATATATTAATGCAAGAAACAGCATTTCCAATGAATTATAATAATAATACACAAAATACCAATGTTATTGTTGCACTGGATAACCTTAAAAAACAATTACCGAAATTAGAATGGATTTCGCTTGTTGTGTGTTGGTTTGCTGATAACACCGATGTAGCCTTAAGTAGCGTTTACCCTGCGTGTGAATTTAATGAATTTGATAGGGTGTCTCACCCGTATAAATGGAGCGTCAAAGGAGTTATAAGGCAATATTCAAGGGTTGTTGGTAAGGATGTAGAGGGGAACCTTCGTTATGGTGGAACACCAAGTGATGATTCTATTGTTGAGCTTTTAAAGGAGTTAAAATTGCGTGGGTACAAAGTGCATTTATTGCCAATGCTAATGATGGATATAGAAGGCAAGCCGTGGCGTGGAAGAATGACGGGAAGTGCGTCATCAATACATAATTTCTTTCATAAAGCAGATGGATATAATGCATTTATTAAGCATTATGCAGAGCTCACTAAAGGTTATATAGATGCAATGTCTGTTGGTACAGAGATGGTTGGTCTTACAAAAATAAATGATGGTCAAAATCAATTTCCTGCTGTTGATGAATTTTCTAACCTTGTGGACGATATTCGTGCAATTGTTGGCAGTAATGTAAAATTAACATATGCAGCTGACTGGAGTGAGTATCATCATACGGAAGGGGGGTTTTATAATATGGATAAACTTTGGGCAAACCCTAATATTGATTTCATTGGCATTGATGCATATTTTCCATTAACAAACACAACGGTTAAACCAAATATTGGGGAAATTAAGAAAGGGTGGCATTCTGGTGAGGGATGGGAGTATTATTATAATCAAGATCGTACAGAAACTTTACCACTTTCACAAGAGTGGGCATGGAAGAATATTCGTTGGTTTGTGGAGAATAATCATAGAAATTCTGATGGCACCTCAACACCTTGGGAGCCAAATATGAAAAAAGTGTGGTTTATTGAATATGGATTTCCTTCGGTAGATTTGTGTACGAATCAGCCAAATGTTTTTTATGATCCTACATCAAGTGAAAGTGCGTTGCCGAGAGAATCACAGGGGCATGTTGATTTTGAATCGCAGACTAATGCAATTATTGCAACGGAAGATTATTGGTCGGCGAATGCTGATATTGTTGAAAATAAATTTATTTGGACATGGGACGCGCGTCCTTATCCTTTTTTTCCAAATTTGACAGAGGTGTGGTCGGATTGTAAAAATTGGCAGTATGGGCATTGGGTGAATGGTAAAATAATGAATTCTTACATTAAGGATATTGTTTTATTAATATTTGAGCGTGCTGGCATTGAAAATTTTCACACAGAAAGCCTTGATGGCATTGTGCACGGTATGGTTTTGAAGGGTAATTATACGGGAAAGAGTGTATTGCAAAATCTCTCAATGCTGTATAATTTTCGTGTATTTGAAAAAGATGGCGGTATTTTTGCAAAAGGAATTAAATTCCTTGAAAAGGTCGAAATTGATAAACAAGAAATTTTACTTGATGAAGAAGAGGTAGAAATTTTAAATTCACAATTTACGGAAAAAACATCTATCCGTAGGTTGAATATTCAATTTTACGATATTAAAAAAGACGACACGGTTAACCATATATATTTTGAGGATCCCTCTCACATTGATGGAACGGAGAAAACAATATCACTCCCGTTCATTTTAAGCTCGTTTCAAGCGGAAGAGATTGCAAGAAAGGGATTGAGAATTTTAAATTCTACTAAATTTCAAACTATAGTTTTACCTGCAAAAAATAAATATTTACAAATTCATGGTGGAATGATTATTGGCTTTTCAAAGCAAAGTTTTTACGGCATAGTAGAAAGCATAACTCATGACAATAATAGGGTAATTCTAGAAATTATTCGCATTTCACAAGATATACTAGAAGAATTTTCAATTAACATAAACGCAGATGTGGAAGTAGCGCCAGCGTCGGTATTGGAAATACAGAAAAATACAACGGTGGAAATTATTGATACTAACAACTTTATGAATATTTCCCAGCAAGAAGGGACATTTATGTTATGGTTTGCATTTGCAAATGTTTCAAAGCAAGGGCTTGCGTTTTTTTATTCTACTAATGAAAATGGTAATTATAATAAAATGTTTGAAGTTTATAATAATTCAACGGTTGGGCAGGTAGTGTCAAATACACAATTGCCTATTCATGGCCACACTGTTGATGAGATTAATAAATTTGAAGTGTTACTTTATAATACAAACACACTTGATAGCATTACACGCAATGAATTTCTTGGTGGTGAGAATTTATGCCTCATTGGGAATGAAATTATTAATTTTCAAAATTCAAGCAATAAAGGAGGGAATCTCTTTGAAATTTCTAATCTTTTGCGTGGCAGGTATGGCACACAAATTGAGGAAGAAATTGAAGGTAAAAGATTTGTGTTGCTTCAAAAAAACTTACAAAAGTTCTCTTTTACAGAGGCATTACACACAATTTATTTTAAGACAGTTTTATATGGAGACGACATCGATGCAATACAGCCAATTATGTTTGCCTCACAAAAGAAAAGTATTACACCATGGAAAGTTGATAGTGTGT
Source organism: uncultured Rickettsiales bacterium (assembly GCA_905480015.1). GTDB lineage: Bacteria > Pseudomonadota > Alphaproteobacteria > Rickettsiales > Deianiraeaceae > CAJQOT01. The sequence goes on from CAJQOT010000074.1 coordinate 4,217, forward strand.
CTAAAATAATGCAAGTAAACGGTGATATATTGATATCATGGAATGAACAAGCACAGGTTAAAAGTAATTTTTTTGCTATTTCAAAAACGCATATTAAACATTTTCAAATTAACATTGGCAATGTAAGAAGCGAATTTGTAAATGGTGTAAATAAATTCTTGTACACTTCCGCTATGCAAGCAGAGGATAGCTATGTTGACAACTTTAATATTACAGTACAAGAATTATAATTTCAAAGTATATGACAACTTTTTTGTGGCTTTAATGCTACATATGGAGGAATATATTCATATCCGTTTATATTGTGCTTTATCTTCCACCTGTTCTTTTAATGTAGCAACTCTTGTAATTTGTTGTTTTATTATATTTAAGCCTTTCATTTTTAAATTTTTTCGATGGCAGTATATCATAATACTGTTGATTTTCATATCAATTTGTTTTTTACAGTTTATGATATACGACGCTTTCTTGCTATAAAAACCTTTTATTATTTTTGTAGATAAAGCACCAATATCATGTAAATCTTGAAATTCAGGCGAGGGGATATCTCCAAGAGATGGGTTGTCATTTTGTGAAAGCAACACTGCATTATGCAATAATTCAGCAATTTCCTCTAATTCATCATTAACCTGCGTTGTATCAATTTTTATATTTTTTTGTGATTGTGCTAGGGTTCTGGGTCTTTTTACTGGAGATTCATATTCAATTACATTATTTTTGCCATACATTTGTAATATATTTACCAAACTATCGCTTGGTGTTTTTTTAGGCATTGTTAGACGCTTGATAGAGTCAATGAGGAATGTATTCATTTTTATCTCTGGGAGTTTATTCAGGCGTGCATTTTGTGTGCAAAAGTCATGTATTTTTTTAATGTATAGTTTTTTTAAAACATTGTTTGTTGTACCTTGAGAGTACAAAAATTTATCTCTTAATATACGACCCCCTTGAGTACCCTCCAAGACAATTGCTTCGGACATATCAAATATGTAATAATAATTCAAATTATATGAAAAGATTCTTGAATAATCAAGAGAAAGGTTTTTTTGATATAAATCATTTTTTAAAACAATGCTGTTTTTTATTTTTCTTTGCACAACATACTTAACAATGGCAAATGAAGCAACGCTAACGGCAGATACCATTACCGCAGAAGAACAAACAATAAATGGTGCAAAAGAAACAATTATGACCGCAGAAGGAAATGTTAATATGCATTCTTCTGATTTCTCCGTTAAAACTGACAAACTTTTATTTAACCAGCAAACTAAATATACAATCTTCCCAAAGGAAACGCAAATTGTATATCATCACAATACCCCTATCACAATTGTTGCAAAAGAGCTCAAAGGTAGCCCTGAAATGCAGGATATTTCTGGAAAAGGCATTATTATGAAATCTGATATTGTTTCTTATAAGTCTCAAGATGTGCAGGTGACAAGACCTATAGCAACATTTCATAAAGCATCATTTAGCACATGTAAAATGTTTGATAAAAACAACAACGAGTGTAATATTCCTTGGAAGGGCAAGGCATCTTTTTTAGAATATAACTACGATACAAAAATTATTAAAGCAAAAAACTTCCGTCTCAATGTTCATAAAATTCCTATATTTTACATACCATATATTAAGTTTAATTTGAATAAAAAGAAAGATGGATTTCAACAGTTTAATATTATTAGTGCCAATGGTCAGCAAGGCTTTACTATTGACTACATCAAGTATTATAAAAAATACGGTAAATTTCTTTTTCGCCCAGAAATATATATCAATCAAAATGCATCAAGCCCAGAGCTTTCACGCGGAAATAATCTCACATTTATCCATGAAAATGAAACAGTAGATAAAAGTTTTACTACTAAGACGAATCTTAAAATTGCTCCATTTGTAAATAAGCAAGAAGCTGATGGTCTTTATGATGGGAATAAATCTAATAGGTACTACATAAGGAATGAAAATATCAAAACAACAGATCACTCATCTTTTGAGGTCAATCTCAATGTAGCATCTGATAGATTCTTTCGCCGAGTATATAATAACCTTGTGTACGAAAACTATTCTACATCAAAAATAAGTTATACAAACTTTAATCACGCTAATCGTCTTTATAAATTAAATTCTACACATTACCGACCAATTACAGAGGATAACATTGGTGCAATTCCATCTCTTATATCTTCCGCACAATACAATAAAGTATTGAACGATCCACACAAGAATGCTTACAATTTTACCTCAAATAACGAAATATTAAATTTTCAACGCTTTAATGGCACTTCTGGTATTCGTGCCATAACAAACCTAAATGCTACAAAATTATTCACTTTTAAAGGTTACAATATTGAAACAAATCCTAATATATCATTTTCACACTATAGATATACCAAGAAAATACAACCACAAACCAATGCCAGCAGAATACTAGGAGACATTAATGCTAAAATTTCAAAGCCATTTTTTTATAAAATTGGTAGCTTTGTTACACAGGTTAAACCGGTAATATTTATAGATTACACCACACACCACACTTCTGGTGTGGTCATTAATGAAGACAGCTTCGCAAACTTTATTCGTGACGACAATGTATTTCTTTCTTCAAGGTACAATGGAGTAGACCTTGTTGACGAGGGGTTAAAAGGTGCATATGGACTTGATGTATATGCACTTAATAAACATCGTCATAAAATGACATTTTTTCTTGCACAGCGATACAACGCCCAGTCAAATCTTTCACACTATGTTGGTAAAGTAGGCATTAAATTAAAAAAAATAGA
>CAJQOT010000075.1 GCA_905480015.1 uncultured Rickettsiales bacterium
ATTCTAACAATACCCTAATTGTTTCAAATTGTTCTCTTGTAATATCACTTGGGTATAACCTATCATTCATATTCTCATAAATAATACTTTTACAAGTATCATTTATGAGAAAGTCAAAGATTTAGGATGGGTTCTTAGAAAAATCAGGTTTATTGATGGATGGCATTCAAAGATTGCTGTCGATGTGGTACAAGAAAGATGTAAAACATTAAAGATTAAATGTGAAAAGAAAAAAACGTTAGATGGCAATAAAGAGTTAAAAAATGTTAATCGGTATTTGAATGTAAATAAAAAACTTCTAAAAAATATTAACCGATACTTAAAGGAAGACGCAAACCTGTCTTTAGTAAAAACAGTCTTAAAGCAAGGCTCAGTTTCTTTTATGCCATATGTTGGTTCAAAGAGAAACTTACTAATGGAGTTGATACCTAGACTCCCAAAGCAATTCAATAACTACTATGAGCCATTTATTGGAGGTGGAAGCTTATTTTTTGCCTTAGGTATGCTGATGCAATCAGGAATAAATCCTGATACTATAGATGATGATTGCAATAGACAGATGTATATCTCCGATTACAATAAACGACTGATTAATTTATACAAGGTACTTGCTGATGATCCTCAATCCTTAATTGATGATTTAAAGATTCATGAGAAAGAATACAACGCTATTACTTCCATAGAAGAACAGAAGGAGTATTTTAAGCGTATCGTAGAGGTTTATAATAAGAACCCCAATGCAGCATCTGCTTTGATCTTTATTGCAAAAACTTGCAATAATGGGAGATATGATTTTAATAAAGATAATAAAATTAGTGCGAATTATGGTTGTGATAAGTATCCTTTTAAATTAAATGAGGATAGAATTTTACGATGCAGTAATATTTTAAAACAGAACAATGTCCATATAGCCAATCAATCCTATGAGAAAATCCTAAAGACTGTAAAAGCTGGAGATTTTGTATATGCTGATGTTCCATACATAAGCTATAAAGAAAATCCTATTAACTATGGAACGGATCTCACAAGCCTTGATGGACAGAAGAAGATAAGGGACTTCTTTGTACAATTACACAATAAAGGAGTGTTCTTTATGACGTCCAACTATTATTGTGACTATTTGATAAACAATCTATATGCTGATACGAGTATCTTTAATGTTGATATTGTATACTTGAACAGAGTAATATCGGGTAAAAATAAAAGAGAGACTGAAGTCATTATTCGCAACTATGTTTAAGCGTATGAATGACTTGCAAGCAATATTACCCTGCTTAAGTATTATAATCAATGGTAAGTTAAAAATCTAAAATTTGTTATTAATTAATTTGATAAAAATATGTCTGAAAGAATTCAATATACAGCTCCAACTAAAGCTATAATTTGGACGAGGGTATCGACTAAAGAACAGGATGATGAGGGAGTGTCCCTTGAAATGCAAATGGATAAAGCTCAAGAGTTTTGTAAAAGTAAGGGGTTGACTATCATCGAAAGTTTAAAAGTAGTTGAGTCAGCAAGTACCAGAAAAAGACCCCAGTTTGATCAATTGATAGAGCTGCTTTCAAAACAAAAGGAAACTGTTGCACTTGTTTGCTATGCTACAGATAGATTAAGTAGAAGAATGGAATCAGCTGCAAAGATTGCGGATTTAGCAACTGATAATAAAATTGTCGGTCATTTTATCAGGGAACATCTAGTCTTGGATGCGAGATCTGATAACTTCTCATATATGATTAACTCGGTATTAGCATGCAGGGAAACGCAAGTACTAGCCATTAGAGTAATACATACCTTTGATAAAAAAAGATCAAAGGCTACTATTTGTGGTCCAGCACCTGTTGGCTATATAAATGTCCCACGGAATAAAAAAATAGATCCTGACCCTATACTGGAAATAGATAAAGTAAAAGGTTCGGCAGTTACAAAATTATTTGAAGAGTATTCAACAGGGCTTTATTCAATGTATAAAATGGTAGAAAGAAGCTTTAAGCGTGGTCTTACAACTACTAGGGGGAATAAAAAGCCAATTGTTTCAATGATAGAAAGGATACTATCAAATCCCTTTTATTATGGAATAATGAGAAGCGAAAGGTATGATATGCAGATGGTACATAATTACCCAACTTTAACAACGAAGAAAATTTTCGATAAATGTCAGGAAGTGAGGCAAGGTAAAAGAAGTGCTAAGACAAAGGTAGTAACTAAAACGGAGTTTCTTTATAGTGGTCTTATTAAGTGTCATCATTGTGGTTGTACTTATTCTCCTGAAGTGAAGACTAAGAGGGTAAAAAGAAAAGATGGAGATGGTGATAATAAGTTTCAGACGGTTGTTGTTAGTAATTCTGATAATAAGTCGGATGTTATCAATACTGAGCTTGTAAATAGTATAGACAAGTCTGATGATAATCTTTACTACACAAAAGAGTATATCTATTTAAGACCCAGTAAAGGAAAGGGTAAATGTAAACATTGTTATCACATAAACAGTAATATTGTTGACCATCAGATCGATGTTATAATGAATTCTATTTATATTCCTAAAGAATTGGTAGAGCAAATGAAGAGCTTTGTTCAGTCACAACTGAAGCAAAATAGTGAATACAGGGTTAGCCAGCTTGATGATATGGATAAGGCAATTAAAGATAATAAAAGCAAATTGGATGACTTGGATGACAAATTTACAGAAGATAAAATAAGCTCTGATAACTATGAAAGGCTTTCTTTAAAACTAAAACAGAAATCCATTGAGCTTGAAGAGGAAAGAAAGTCATTACTTCAAAACAATAGCGATGTAAGGGAGATAATGATAGATGCCTTTAGAATAGCGAGCAACGTTGGCTCTTTGTATAAAAGTTCGAGAATCGATAAAAAACGCCAGATTCTAAATTTGTTATTCTCGAACCTAGAATTAAGTGGTAAAAACCTCCGTATTTACTTGCAAAAGCCATTCAATTTAATGCTCCCAGAGGAGGTTTGTACTGTTTGGCTCCCCGCTCTTGATAAATTTAGAACAAAAAGTCAAGTAATTATGGAGACAATGGGAAGAGTTTTACCGTTCGAGCAAGAAAGAATTTGTGCGTGAATATAACTCTTGATTTTCAATATTTAATGATTTACATATTAGTATAAATATATAAGATTTATGTCAATAACAGTTAATCATTCAAATCACAGATATTCAATTGATATACCAGATAATATGTATAAACAACTTAAAGTAAAATCTGCAATTGAAGGTAAAACAATGCGTGAATTGGTATTGCTTGGAATTAAGTCTATTATATCTAAAAATGACGAAGAAAGTGTTAATGAATCTCTAAAATTACTTGCAACAAAAACATTTGATGAATGGAGTTCAAAAGAAGACGATGAAGCTTTCAAGCATTTGGAAAATCTTGTAAAGTAGTATGTTTGCGAAATTTGATGTCATCATAACAGAATTTCCATTTATAGATAACAAAAAGAAAGGTAAAATCAGACCTGCCGTTATTATCTCAAATAAGGAATATATTAAAAATACGGGGTTTGTTATAATTACAATGATAACAACCGCAAAACATTCCAAAATGTGGAATGATATTGAAATTAATGACATTCAATCAATCCAGTTAAAAGAACCTTCCATTATTAGAATGAAATTTGCAAATATTCAAGAAAGTGATATTTTGGCAAAAATAGGCACTTTGGATAAGGATACCCAACAAGAACTACAATCAAATATGACACATATATTTGAGTAAATATACCAAAAAGGCGGTAAATTTCAATAGAGGCGGTATTTATATGGCAGTCTAACCACACACAGAAAAACCCTCAAAACAGGTTCTAACGCTATGATAAGTTATATTGTAATGTAATTCCATTCCCTGCGTTGTAATAACAAAAACAAAGAGCTTGATTTTTAAGAAGCTTGTGTAATATTTTTATGAAATAGAAAAAATGTAATGAATGTAATTCAAAAAATACAAGAAGATGTAAAATTATGGCGTGAAGGAGGCTACCAAGCTGTAATTTCACAAGTAAGAGAGATTTTGAATTTTCAAAAAACGGAAAATGAAGAAAAATATAAGTTTTTACGAAAAGCACAATTTCAAGCAATTGAGACATATTTATTTTTGCGTTTTGTTAAAAAAACACCAAAAATAATAGATTTATACAAAGAATATTACAATACACCAAAGGATTTTTGCCAAGCATTGGGCATAAACCATATTAGTGATGAGGCTTTTGAGTTCATTGATACAATAGACACTGTCTTGCAAAGTGTTAATAAAAAGGAAAACCAAGAAAAATATAAATACCACTCACTTATTGAGACATTAAATCTTGATTACCCAAGTTATATTTTAGCACTTGCAATGGGAAGCGGAAAAACTAATATTATTAGCTCAATAATTGCAATGGAATTTGCAATTGCAATGGAAAATGAAAAAAATACAGAGTTTAATTTTATGCAAAATACCCTTGTGTTTGCACCGGGTTTGACGATTTTAAAAAATTCATTAAAGAGAATATCACAGCTTCCATTTAACAAAATACTGCCACCAAAAATGTGTAAAGATTTTCTTGCAAATGTGAAATACATTCATGCTGATAACACCAAGACATTGCCATTAATAAAAGAGAGTAAATGGAATGTTGTTGTTTTGAACACTGAAAAAATTATTTTACGAAGTCAAAAAAATAAGAAGGAGGAAACGCTTATAAAAGATATAATCTACGCCAATTTACGCATTGAAGCAATAAAATCGTTGCCAAATCTTGCAATTTTTAGTGATGAAGCCCACCATACTTATGGAAATAAAATTGATGAAAGTTTGAAAAAAGTGAGGGAAACAATTAATTATATTCATCAAAACAAAGAATTGGTTTGTGTTGTGAACACCACAGGAACACCATACACAGGAAGAAAAATGATTAAAGATGTCATTTTTTGGTATGGGCTTGAAAATGGAATAAAAGACGGCATTTTAAAAAGTTTGGAAAATGGTATTATTCAGTATTCAATGGAAAATCAAGAAACCGTTGTGCGTGATATAATAACGGATTTCTTTCAAAAATATACAAAAGGAAATGAAAAAATTGCCTTTTATTTTAATTCGGAAGTTCACTTTGAAAGTTTGCGAGAATTTATTGAAAAATCGCTTGCAGAAAATAGAATCAACGGTGATGTAATGTTGAAACATACGCAAGCGGATAGTAACGAAAGGGAATTTTTATCTCTTGATGAGCCTGAGAATAAAAAAAGAGTTATTCTTTTAATTAACAAAGGAAAGGAAGGTTGGGATTGCAAAACACTATTTGCAACGGCATTAATCACAGAAGCTTCAAGTTCAAATAACTATATTTTACAAGCAAGCACAAGGTGTCTAAGGCAAATTGACGGCAACACACAAAATGCTACAATTTATTTAAGTAATCACAATGCTAAAATTTTAAATAATGAATTAGAGGTAAATTATGGAATTACCGCAACGCAATTGAATAAAACCAAGGCGGATAAATTTCAAACCAAAGAACTTATTGTAAAAAAAACAAATCCACCAAAGCTTGAAATTAAAACCATTGAAAGAAAGGTCATTCAAGACGAAAGCAAACCTTTTTATTTGCATTTGCAAAAACCACAAATTGAACACACACAAGTTGTAAAATCCGTTCATAATTTAAAAGATAATCAAATTAAAAACACGGCAGATATTACACAAATTTCAAGTGATAATAACATAGGCATTTTGACTGCCTCACACACCATTGCAACAAAATACCACCTGCAAAGCCTTGATGTTTTGAAAGAATTGCAAAAAATTTACACCGATGGCAATATTCCAGAAAGCCACCTGCAAGAGCTTTTTAAACAAATTGATGAAACAAAAAAAGACTACAAAGAAGACATTTCAATCATCACAAAAGTTCTTGCAATTATTAAAACGGAGGAAGGTTTTCAAAAAAGCGAAGATGGAAAATATTACTTTCACACAATTAGATTTCAAGAAGGCAAAGAGCCTATCTTGAAAAACAACACTGAAAATTCACAATATGGATTTCACTACGAGCCATATAATTTTGACTCTAAGCCTGAAAATGATTTTTTTGAAAAGATACTCAATGTTGTAAATGCAAAGCCTGATGAAATTGAGGATATTTATTTCACAGGTGGGATAACCTCACCCGATAAAACCGACATTCACTTTGAATACAAAGGCGTTGATGAAAAATATCACAAATACTACCCTGATTTTCTTGTTCGTAAAAAAAGCGGAGAGGTCTACATTGTTGAAATAAAAGCAGGAAATAAAAAGCACGACCCTGATGTTCAAGCAAAGGAAAAAGCAGTGCAGGAAATTGCAAACATTAACGAAGGCAAGATAAAATACTGCGTTCTTTACACGGAAACGGATACAATTCCGCAGAACAGCCAAGATTATATTAACATTGTAAATTTTATCAAATGAATATGAAAGAAATTAAAGTTCAAACGCCAAAGGGAAGAGCATACATTCAATGGTTTGGAAAGAAAGCCCCTGATACAATTCAGTATTATCCTGCTCAATTAGTAGAGAAAACGCAAGGAAGCGATGAAATTGCCGAGCCATCATTTGAAAACCTTGAAAACAACTGGCATAATTTAATTTTTCACGGGGACAACAAAGAATGCCTTTCAAACCTTTTAACGAACGGCTTTCGTGGAAAAGTTGACTTAATTTACATTGACCCACCGTTTGACAGCGGTGCCGATTATGTCCGCAAAGTGGAGCTTCGTGGCACAAAAAACAAGCTTGCTGGCGAGGAGCAGTCTTTATACGAGCAGGTGCAATATAACGACATCTGGAAGAACGACAGCTACCTGCAATTTATGTATGAACGGTTAATTCTTCTGCGTGAATTATTAAGCGACCAAGGCTCAATTTATTTACATTGCGATTGGCACAAAAGCCACCACCTGCGGTTTTTACTGGACGAGGTTTTTGGGGAGCAAGAAAGTATGAATCAAATTGTTTGGAAATATTCAACAAGTGGTTCGTACCCTAAATATTTTGCAAAAAATAATGATATTATATTAAGATATTCTAAAAATGAGAATAGTTATATTTTTAATCAGAAAAATATTTTTGATGAATTTGATTTATTTAAAAAAACAAAAGCTGGACAGAAAATCATAGAGAAAGATGGTGAAAAGTTTTATTTTTATAATGGTGAAAAAAGGACTTTTAATAAACAACTTGGTGAAGTATGGATTGATTTAGATAAAATAAAAAGAGATGGTATTGAAATTGTAGGATACCCAACCCAAAAACCCGAAGCCCTGCTAGAACGCATTGTAAAAGCCAGTAGCAACGAGGGAAGCATTGTGCTGGATTGCTTTATGGGAAGCGGAACAACACAAGCCGTTGCACAAAAACTAGGAAGAAAATGGATTGGAATTGATTGCAACAAGGGGTCAATTCAAACAGCAGTAAAACGCTTGCAGAAAATTTCTCACAGTGAAGGCTTAACGGCAGGGGAAAGTAAAATTCTCCACTACAAGGTGAACAATTACGATTTTCGTCAAACAAACGAACTTACAGATGTTGTTGCAAAAAAATATGGCTTGCAAATTTGCAACGATGCATATTTTAACTTCAAAAAAGGCGAAAGCTATTGCAAAGTTATTGCGCTAAACCGCCCACTTACCCCGCTTGATGTTCAAAAAACAATTGATGAAGCTCTTTCACGGGAAAGCGATGAAGATGTTATGATGTATTGCTCGGGTACTCAAGACGATAGCAAAATTGAGGAAATTAAATGCCAGCATAACAAAATGCACACAAGCAACAAAATTTCAATAGTGGATATTCAAAAAGATGGTGTTATTGAATTTAAGCCTGCTGAATTTGAGGTTGAAATCAAGCGAAATGGCAAAATGGCAGAAGTAGAAATTAAGAATTATCTTTCCCACCAAATTTTACAAAAAATGAACTTGGACGCAGGTTTATTTAAAATAGAAATAAAGGATTTCAAAAGCCAAATTGACTATGTTTTGATAGACACGAACTATAATGGTCAAATTTTTACAACCTGTATAAGCGATGTTCCTGCAAAAAAGAAGGAGTTAATCAAGGGCAGTTACTCTGTTTCAGTGGAAGGAAAAATTGCCATCAAAATTGTTGATATGCTTGGCGAAGAAAGTTTGTTTGTTGAGTAATAATTAAAACCAATATGCAAAACTTTAAAACAGAAATTGCAAAAGAGTGTTGGCTGATGGAGGGTGTGTATTACTTGGGAATGAATTATATTTCATATGCAAAATATGTATATCATAAAAATTACGATGGAAGATATGAGAAAATGGATTGGAGGAGGAGCGGTGATATTTTTCAAAATGAGAATGAATGCGTAGATGCGATGGATATAATAGGTCGTGATTTATCTGAATTTGTATATCAAAGATATAAAATTTCACCACACCCAGCTTATCCAATTACAAAATACGAACATTATGAAAAATATAATTGCATTAATCATTATACAAGTGTGGAAGGCTATGAGGATACTTTTCGCCGAAGAAATAGCTATCAGACAACAATTTCAGAAGAAGAAAATAAGTCTTTTTTAGAAGAAAGAGAGCTGGTAAAGGAGTATTGTACAATACGAGATAAATTTTACAATGAAGTGGAAAAATTGAATGAAGATTGTAAAATGGAATTATATTTACTAATTAAGAAGGGCAAAGTATCAATAAATGGTTTTTTATCATCGGCAACACAAGAAAGTGGACTTCATACTGTAGACTGCAATGAGAGAAAATTTCATGATTTTGAAATTCACGAATACAATGGAATAAAATATTATGATCTTGATAGTGAGAGAGATTTTGTACTGGATAGAGAGGAAATTCATATTGAAGGCAATCTCTTATTTGATGCAATCAAATGGGAAGATAATGCTTTATTTACAAAAGATGGCAAGTATTATATAAATGTCCTCATCTCCTTTGACGACCTCTACAAAGAAAAACCACAACAACTTGAATATGAAATCGTTGCAAAATTGCTTGGCAACCGCATTGTTTATAATGAAAAAACATACCAAGAAATTACTGAAAATTCCACAAAAGGCAGGAAGTCTTTTGAATGGGATTTGTTTTACGCAGAGCTTTTTAGGTATATAATACAAAATGAAAAAAGTATTTTACCACACAAACAAGACTCACTAATAATACACATGCAAAATTGGTGTAAAAATACAGGTTTTAGCACTGGTTCTCGTGGTTCAATTCAACCAAAAATAAGTGCAATTTACAACGCACTTCAAAAAGTCAAAAAATAAAAGCAAAAAGTCATTAATTCAACTATTGCAATTTATGACAATTCAACAAGGCTTTATGACCTGCATTTGTTGGTAATTCAAAAAACTATAACTACACTCCCTTACAAATAAAAAAGTAAGGAATGAGTGAACTCAGCCAATCAATAAAAGAACTCTACAAAGGGAATATCTCCGATGGAGAAGTTGAACTTGCCAAAGACAACCTTATAGGCTTTTTCAAGCTATTGCAGGAAATAGACACAAGACTTCAAACGGAAGCACAAAATCAACACAGCAC
>CAJQOT010000076.1 GCA_905480015.1 uncultured Rickettsiales bacterium
ATCATCGCATACTTTTTATATCACACATCACGCGGTGAAAATCATATATTATTTGCATTACATAGCATTATTGCCATGGCACACATTTGTTACACTTTTATCAACCCATCGTATTTCCTTATCCATACAATGCATAGCCAAATGCTCACACACCCAATTCTACAGTTACTTACAATACTAGTATACTGCATCATATTTTTATCCACTATCCTCACAATACCATCAATTATCAGAAGTGCACAAAAATACAAAACAATTCACTACATCAAATTTATTTATATCACCGTTGCCATCGCCATTCTTGTAGAATTACAGATATTTCACAAAATACTTAATAACAACGCGTGGGATATATCATACGTTAGCATTGCCAGCACAACAATATTATACCTACTATACCTAATAGCAACATACACACTCCTCACCACATGTGGTATTTTATGCAAAAAATTTATGCTATGCAAGCCCCCACACATTGCACTTAAAATTCCACGCCTTAATATTATGCATCTTATACACTTCAATTCACGCACATTTTTTTATAATTTCGGACGAAACCTTCACACAATTCACACTCATACTTTTACTGTCATTCCTGCATTTTTATTCTTCTACTTATTAATTTCTTTTTTATACTAATGCAAAAAAAAATCGAAGGAAATATTATTCTTGGTCATAAATACGCAGAATCCCTTAGACAAGATGCTAAAAATCAAACTGATCAATTAAAGAAACAAGGAATAACACCATGTTTGGTGGTAATATTGGTAGGTAGTGACCCAGCAAGTAAAATATATGTTACAAACAAGCAAAAATATGCAATAGAATGCGGTATGAGTTCTCTTGAAATTGAACTTCCACAGCAAACAACACAAGCAGACTTACTTTCTCGCATTAATGATTTAAATAGCAATTCCACCGTTCACGGTATTTTAGTTCAAATGCCATTGCCAAAGCATATCGACCCTTTGTCGGTCATCAATGCAATTAAACCCTGTAAAGATGTCGACGGATTTCATCCCATTAACATGGGAAAGCTATTAACAAATGCAGTAGACCAAAATTCTCTATTACCATGTACACCCCTTGGATGTATGCATATTATTGAAAGTATTGTGCCTATAATAAAAGGGCAAAATGCTGTAATTGTTGGTTCGTCAAATATTGTTGGAAAGCCCCTTGCAGCAATGTTAATGAATAAAGGTGCAACGGTGTCGGTTTTAAATTCATCAACAAAAAACCTAACATACTATACCAAAAATGCAGATATACTAATTACCGCATGCGGTGTACCAAACTTAATTCATAGCGAAGACATTTCAAGCCCTGTTATTTTAGATGTTGGAATAAATCGCTTGAGTAATGGCAAATTAACAGGCGATTGTAACTTTATTGAATGTGCAAAAAAAGCGAAGTTTATTACTCCTGTTCCAAAGGGCATTGGACCAATGACAATTGCCATGTTGCTACATAACACAATTAAGGCAACGAAAATATGCAGTCTATCACAATACCCTTTTCCCGAAATGATTAATCAGTAATATCTAATATTTTTTATGTCCTTGTGAGCGTATTGCTTGCCGCTGTGCCTCCTGTTTGTAAGTTACTTGTGTGCAAGGTGGTTGGTTGTGCATTATTAGTTAATTGACTACTACCGTTGTTTCGCTCTCTTACCATATCTGTTATACTCTGCAAGTGCAACGCATTCTTAACATTATAACCCTTTTCAAGCGTATCAAACAACTTTTGCTCAACTACTTGCCCTTGCGCAGTTTCTTTCGTATTATCAACTACTTGCCCTTGCGTAGTTTCTTTCGCATTATCAACTACTTGCCCTTGCGCAGTTCCTTTCGCATTATCAACTACTTGCCCTTGCTCAGTTCCTTTCGCATTATCAACTTTTTTTTCTGCTTCTTCTTGTGCTGCCTTTGCATAACTTCTACGATGCTTTGCAATATTAGCTACACCAACGGCCACATACGCGCCAAGCAATATACCACCTATGGCCAAACTCGCTGGCCCACCTACAGTTGCACCGACAGCAAGAGCCGCAATGGCTGCAAATAGTAATAGCAAACGAAAGAAAAGACCCCACCCAGTTTTTTGTGTCCAAAATTTCTTAAAGCATTCCCATGGTCCAGCTCCCGGAATTGATTCTTGAGGTTTTCCATCTATAGTGTATGATCCTCCTGGGTTAAAATAACCTTGGAAAAAACCTGGTCCTTGCTCTCTCTCTATTGCTTTCTGTCTCTTTTTCGCCTTCTTTCTCTCTTTCTCCTCCCTTTTCTCTTTATCTGTCATTTCCGTTGTATCTTTCTTTTTATCTGGCATAATAACAAAACATACTTTATTACAATTGAATTGTAGTAAGTATAGCATATAAAATGCATATTAGCAAGGGATATTTTTAGAAAATGGTGAGTGCGGTGGGACTCGAACCCACGACCACATCATTAAAAGTGATGTGCTCTACCAGCTGAGCTACGCACTCTTACAAGAAGTAAGTATTCTTTTATATGTGTGTAGAGTTTTGTCAAGCACTTTTTAGATTTTATGGTAACTATATATCATATTGATATAAAATCCTCACGCAGTGTGAGGTTTTTCTTGACCATATTAACAGATGATGTGTAACGCTATACATAGTTGTAACTATATGAAGAATTATTCTTGACTTTAAAGTTTTGCTTGAAAGTATGAAATACCTATTGGATAGGTGGCTGAGTGGTCGAAAGCGCTTTCCTGCTAAGAAAGTATGTGGGTAAAACTGCATCGAGGGTTCGAATCCCTCCCTATCCGCCATATATAAACAACCTTATGAATAAATAAATCAAATACACAATCTTGTAAGTGTAAATACTCTTGGTATTTTCAAAAATAAATGCACTTTTATACAAATGACCAAAAACCAATACATTTTCTTGACAATATTAAGTTGCTGATAACAGTAGATAAAGAAAGTTAGACAATAGATCTTTTAGCTATGCATAAAGTGCTTTTTACCACAATATTTTAAATAATTTTTATGTCAGATACAATTTTAATAGATGCATTATTTGCAAACAATATCCGCGTTGCGCATGTTCGCAATGGAGGGCTTGAAAACTTTAACTTTGAAGTAGCAGGAAACAAGAATGTGCGAGGTAATATTTACCTTGGAAAAGTTTTACGAGTAGAAAACTCCCTTCAAGCTGCATTTGTAGACTATGGGGGAGAAAAAAACGGTTTTCTTTCAATTTCTGAAATTCACCCAGACTACTTCCATCTTCCACTTGAAGAAAAGCAAAAGTTAATTAAAACTATTGAAGACCTTCAAGATGATAAAAACGGTGAAGGCAAAGAATTACCTACAAAAGAATTAAACGCAATATACAGATCTTACAATATATCTTCCATTGTCAAGGTTGGTCAACTTGTTCTTGTGCAAGGGGTAAAAGAAGAAAGAGGAAACAAAGGGGCTACATTAACAAGTTATGTGTCTCTTGCTGGAAGGTACTGTGTATACATGGCGAATACTCCAAACAGAAATGGAATTTCTCGTAAAATTCACAACATAGGTGAGCGTCAACGCATTAGAGACATCATCGCCGATGTACACAATACTGGAAACGGCAGTGTTGTAGTACGTACAGCTGGCGAAGGAATTGCAAAAGATGGAATTGCAAAAGATTACAACTACCTTGCAAAAATATGGGACGACATTAAAAAGAAAACGCTTTCAGCACAGGCACCAGAAGTCATCCATCAAGATGGTAGTATTATAAAAAATGTTATCCGTGAATATTGTACATCAGATACACAGGAAATTATTATAGATGGTAAAGCGGCATTTTCCAACGCAGAGGAAATACTACAAAACCCCGCGTATAAAAATTTAAAACTTATAAAGCATACATCACGCACACCGCTTTTTGTTGCACATAAAATTGAAGAAAAAATATCAGACTTAATAAACCCAACAGTTAATTTAGAATCTGGCGCGTCGCTTGTTATACAGCAAACCGAAGCATTAATTTCAATCGATGTAAACTCTGGTAAATCAACAGGGGAAATTAGCATTGAAGAGACAGCTATAAAAACAAACAAAGAAGCCACAAGGGAAATTGCCCGCCAATTAAGACTTCGCAATCTATCAGGTCTAATAGTTATCGACTTCATTGATATGCATCAATATTCAAATCGTCGTGCAATTGAGAAAGAATTTAAAATGGCATTAGAGCAAGACCGTGCAAGAGTGCAAATTCTTTCAATTAGCAACTTTGGACTTATGGAGGTGTCTCGCCAAAGAACATCCCCTACAATACTTGAAACCGCAGGCAACATTTGCCCACACTGTAATGGAGGAGGGTTCATACAGTCCGTTGAACACTCTTCAATGTCGCTTCTTCGTCAGGTTACAAGCTTTATTCACAAGTCACATAAACAAATAAAAAAACTGCAAGTTGAAACAAGAGCAGAAACATCAATGCATATCCTTAATTACAAACTCTCAATACTTCGAGAAATTGAAGATGAAGGTAGTGTAAAAATTATTTTTGTTCCATCTCAGCAAGGATGTAAAATTACCGATATCACAAAGTCCAACAATGATGATGCAATATTCATCGCTGAAAAAGACTGGAATGCAGAAGAGTATTCTAAGCCAGAAAAGAAAAAATTGAAGCCTACTCATAAACCAAAGCCAAAACATCATAATGTAAAAAAGACTAAAATTGGTCTTATGGGTAAAATTAAAAGAGTGTTTACCAAAAGTGGAACAACAAATAAAGTCAAAAAGTAATTGTTTTTGCCTTTTGAACGCTGCTCAGGAGGTGTTAAATTTTTAGAGATCTTTTTCAATAATTGTGACACATCTTTGATGATCCGTCGTAAATTCAAACGGCGAGGATTTGAATCTTAAAATTTTTACAGTAAAGACGAAATAACATCGCAGACTTCATTGTATCCTTTTATGTCTTTCTCTACAATGAGATTTGCAAGCTTGACTGCTCCCTTCGCAAAAAGCGAACGGTCGTGTGCTTCGTGCCCAAACCAAATTGTTTCCTCGTCGGCAATAAATCGTGCCTCATGGTATCCAACAGTTTTTCCACCCCTTTCCACGGCAAACCCAATTTCTTCATTTACTCTCTCACCCTGAATTGAATAGTCTCTTTGTTGAAATGCGACACCTCTACCTTCGGCAATTTTCTTTCCAATTGTCACTGCCGTTCCTGAAGGAGCATCTTTTTTCATTCTATGATGGCGTTCATAAACTTCCGCATCATATTCACTTCCAAGTATAGAGCCAAGCTTTTTAACCATCGCAAACATCAAATTCACACCAAGTGAAGTATTGCTACCCCAAATTAAACCATACTTTTCACCATATTCACGCATTTGAGCAAACAATTCATCATTTATACCCGTTGTACCACTTACCACTTTGCAAGTTGCATTGTCTAAAACATTTTTTAAGCCTTCTGGGGAGGAAAAATCTATAATTACATCTGCATCAATTTCTTTAAACATACCATTATGGTTTGCAACGGTCAAATTATTTATTTGATATGTATTTATATCTATAAGTGCTACAACGGTAGATGATAGCATGCCATTGACAACGTCACAAATTGCTTGCCCCATTCTTCCATTTGCACCATTGATTGCAATTTTTACCATACACAAAATACAATTTTTCTAAAATATTATATATTTCCATTAAAATGCAAGGGGAAAAGATAGAATTATAATATTCTAGTCAATGATTGTAAAAGTCGAGCAAAAAGAGCGTTCTTATTAAGAAAAATTATCATATTTAGTCAGCATTCATAAGGAGTTTCACGATTTTAAGGGGGAGGTAGGTATATAATTACCTCCAATGGATCTGCAAAAAATCTTGACAAGTTATTTATATGGTATATTATAAAATATATAGTCGGAGCATAGCGTAGCTTGGTAGCGCGTCTGGTTTGGGACCAGAAGGTCGGGGGTTCAAATCCCTCTGCTCCGACCATCTTTTTCTTTGTATATGTCAAATGAAAGCATATGCTTTTTTTGCAAACAAATAGATAAGGTCTATTTGTGCAATACAATACAAGATGTTATGTCCGTTATGGATGAATTTTTTATATTCTTTGGTGTTACGCACTACAATTATACACATATCGATTCAACCTGTCAGAGTAAACATTTTCTTTTTTATCATAATTATAGGGAATCATGGGTACAGAGATACATCGCAAGAAATTATGAAACCATAGACCCAGCGATAATAATCGCAAAGTTAACGAATGCAATTTCCGCGTGGAATCAAGCGTTTAATACATATCAATGTCAATTTATTTTAGATAAAAACAAACAAAACTTATTACTTGATATGCATAGCGGGGTAAATGCAGAGAATTTGCATAACGGTTTAATTATCCCAATTATTTCCTCTTCCTACAAGCAACACGGTTTTTATTTAGCATTTAATACCAAACATTTTGCCGATAATGGTAATTTAAAATCACATATTAGCGCTGCTTGTATTATTTTTAATAATATTTTAATTGCTTTGGAGCAACAATCCATTAAAGATAAATATCATCACAATATAATGTTATCTTGTAAGGAAAAGAAGCGTTTTCCCTTTACACCAAGGGAGCGTGAATTAATTACTTTGATATACATGGGGAAAGAACGAACGGACATTGCAGAGCTAATGAATATTGCAACTTCAACGGTTGATACTATGACGAAGAGGATTTTTCTTAAAATGCGTGTAAACAGCAAGCTACAGCTTATTGTCAAGATTATATCCAATGGATGGGTTAATGTTTTTTTAAATTGAAACTACAACCATTGCAGGCTTAATGACTCTATCATTTAGGGTGTATCCTGCTTGCATAACGTTAACCACGGTGTCGGGCTTTTCTCCTTCTTGTTTTACTTGAGATATCGCCTCATGAAAGTTGTGGTCAAATTTTTCACCTTTTGGGTATAATCTTTTTAGTCCGTGCTTTTCAAATGCTTTTTCAAATGCTTTTCGTGTAATATTCACGCCGTTTACTATTGAATTTACAGTATTGTTGTTTTGTAAATCTTCCGGTATTTCGATAGAAAGTGCCATAAATAGCTGTTCAAATGGCTCCACAAGGTCTTTTATTAATGAAGTAGAGCCGTACTTTGCCATTGACTCAACATCTTTTTGATGTCGTTTTTTAAGATTTTCACTGTCTGCAATAGATCTTATTAAAGAATCTTTTAATGTATCAACTTGTTGTTGCAGTTCGTTGACTTTTGTATTGTCAGGTTGGGGTGGCTTTTTCTTATCTTGTTGCTCATTTGAAGATTTTGTAGAAAATGCACTGCTAATTTGCCCTTCAGCTTGCTCTTTAAGAATTTTATTATCTTCTTTGATTTTACTAATTTTAC
>CAJQOT010000077.1 GCA_905480015.1 uncultured Rickettsiales bacterium
CTAACATTTAGTATTCCTTATATTAAGAGAAAATTGGGTCAACGAGAGACACTTGATAGATTTTGTCATACTCCTGTGATTAGTCCCGACAGGTATAATAACAAAGGTATTAGTTGGATGCGTTGAATTTATTATATAGCATTTTTTTAGAAAAGGATAAGCTACGATAATTTGCTGGATTCATAAATTCACTACCATAAATTCGCACACCTTTATTAAAAGACTCTTTTGCTGCATCTAATTGTATTTGTATAGAAGTGTTGATATAATCATTTACGAATATTTCTTTACTCTTTTGATTAATAAGTTTATGATAAAGTTTATTAAATTTAGTAGGAAGTGCATTATTTAACAAAGCCACATGATATATCTTTGCAAATTCATAACCAATACAACCAAGCTGTTCAATTAACTCTTTATCGTTAATCATTATTGCCTCTTCTTCAATCCACCTTTTCATATTATCCCACATCTCTGCACGTCTATTGAGATAAGGTACTGGTGCTCTAGATATCGCTACTTCCGCCCCATTAACACCAACAATGCAATTTCTATACTTCAAATCAAGATTTTTAAGCATATCAAATATTCCCTTGCCCAACCCAACCTTGTCAAAGAATACTCTAAGTGGGCTATATTTATTTATATAAAACAATACTATATCTATAATCTTCGTAGTATCTGGAGTATTGTAATTTTTACAAACTATAATTTTACTTCCCTGCCTCACAACAACAGCAGTATGACAAGCTCCGTCTCCTGCAGGGTCTACCCCTACAATAAAAGGACAGGTATCATTATAAACTTCCTCTTCATCAGTAAGAGTTCTCTTGAGTGCAGTAAGTACAATTTTTCTAGAAATAAACGCTTCATGCTCTGAAGAAATAAATGCCTCTTCTGCAGATATCGGATACTCTTGTTTAAATTTCTCCTCACCTAAAAATGCTATTTTCTCCTTCCTCCATAACATCTGCTCTAAATCAAGCTTGTGCAATTTTGCATAACCTTGTTGCTCATCAGAAAAATCTTTAAATCTTTCGTTATACTTTGCCTTTTTCCTATATGCAGGCTCTATATTCCACGGTAAAAATATTGGTATAAAATCTGTATCGCCTTGCTCTGCTTTTGTCCATATTTCATAAAACTCATTATGACCACTCGCTGTTGACTCAAGTATTATCTCTGTATTCTCATCACCAACACCTTGTAATAATCCTGACATAATTGTCGTTGCATCTTTCCAGTATGCTACCTCTGAACCATGTACCTGTTGGGCTGTGAATGATCTACCAGTCTCTCTGTTGTTGGCAGATTTAACTTGATACTCCGAATCATTACTAAATCTCAAAGTTTGCGAGTTTGCTTTTTCTCGCTCTGGTTGAAGAGCTGTAGGTAAATATTTATAAAATGTATTCACCATTTTGTATAAATTTCCAGCAGAGCCTCTTTCACCCTCATGTCCTAAAATTATTGTATGTAGATGTGAATTAAATAACATTCTGTGGAAAAATCTCGCTGCTATATAAGTAGAGCAACCCATTTGCCTACCTTTAAGTATAATAGCCCTTACTTTGCCATGCTTCTTTTTATGCTCTTCTAGCTTATTATGTAAAATTAGTTGCGATGGATTTAGCCTAAATGGCAATATACTTGCCTGCTTGTCTGTTATCTTCAAGCAACGCTCAGAAAAAAGCGTAAAATCATCCCTAAGTTCCTGCAGTAATTTAATCTTTTTCTTTTTGCTGTACATATTTATTATTATAAAATATAGAGCAACTTTACCATTAAATACCCATAATCTCAATTCTTAAGTTACTCTAAAACCAATATCATTTATTATTATTGGCTTTAAATATTTTTCACTAGGCGTAAATGTTATTCTCAATAAAAACTGCCTACATCTTAGTTTTATCCTCTTATGTAAGACCTTACCTCCTTTAAAATGATTGCTATCTATTTCTTGCTCTCCTCCTATATCTATCCAATCACCCTCTTTATCATTTTTATATTCTATCAATAATTTACATTCACTATCTGGAATAGAATTAAATGATAATACTAATTCCGATACTGAGAATAAATTATAATTATTCTCAAGCTTTATAACTCCTGTCTCTATTACATATTTCTTACCTCCCACTACTTTCTCATTATAACCTGATACCTTGCCTAAATTATCAATATATACCCCTTTATCATCATTATATCTAATTTGTGTATGGGCAGTTGCATTATCTGTAAATGACCATTTATTATTATGGAAATTTAGAATCCATGCTTCATTCTGATTATTTATTACATATAAAAACTCATAAGATTGCTCCTTTACAATCATAAGTGACATCTTACCCTTGTGCTCAGTGACCCATTCATCTACTGATGGAAATGATATCTTACTAGGCTGGAACTGGCTAATTGTATATACTCCATTATTATATATTGTGATTATTTTATTAATATATTTAATTGCAGAGAAAGTATTATCCGTTCCTATTGGTAAATTTTGCCCTGATGATTCTGTTATATCATATTGCCCTTCCTTTACATCTCCATAAGATAATGAATACACAACCGTCTTATTCTTAAGTAGTACAAATATATAGCCATGCAATTCTATTATTTGCTGTATCTTTGCTCCATCATACTGAATTTTAATTATATTCCATTTATTATCCATAGGAGCTGTATTTATATCAATCTCTAGCTCCCTTGGCGCATAACTGTAAAAGAAAAAATCCAAACCAGAATAACTATAAATATTTAAATAATAATATTTTAAGTATATCGGTTGTGATTTTTTTACTAAATTCTTCCTTGCCTTAAGTGCCGTTATCTCTAATTGACTTTTATCTACAAATGACTTAACTTTATCATCACTCTCCTTATACCCCTTGAGCCATTCATTTAATTTATATATTTCAGTCTCAGGGGTTTTCACAGCACTTTTGCTATCATCATCAATATAAGAGCTTTTTAATACTGGTGCATCCACATTAAACTTAAAATCATATATAGGATAAGTTATATAGGGCTTAGATGCCATCTCTATAAATACTGGTACATTATATCTTTTATTCTCTTCAAAATCACTAATCCCAACATCTGAAGTAGTTAAAAATACATCCTTGTTATTACCATTCTCATCTACAACTCTACATCCTGCAATTACATCATTATTTACACTCTTCTCTTCAAAACATGGGATACTACAAAATGTTGATCTTGAATTCTTTTTATCGCCATCTTTCTTACTAAAATTATTGTAAAATTCATGGCTATTTTCATAGAAATTTGTCAGTTTAAAAAATTCATCACTTCCCTGACTGTAAATTCCTCTTATTCTCTCATCAAATATACTTATTAACATTATCTTTCTTGCCTTCTATCTTCATCTACATGCATAAATTGTCTCATGTCTTGCTTTTCAAATTCTGGCATGTAATTCTTATAGATAGAGTTCCAATTACTATAGATGCTTTTCTTCATCGCCTCAGTCTGCATTATTAAATATTGTGATGGCTCTTTTTCCATATAAGATGTAACTATTAGTGCTATCTGCTGCAATACAAATGATATATATTCTTGAGCTACATAAAAACCTTCGTTGTCATTAACAAGCTTAGACCATGGCACACCAAGTAATAACGAAGCTTCCACACTATCATTTTTTCCTAGTTTATGATATGTACCGTTAAAAAACACTAAATTCTCACCATCGTCAACTTGCTTGATATTATTAATCGCCTTGTGCCCAGAAATAGTATTGAATCTACTGACTGGTAGCAATATTTCCTGCGCTCCCTTTGCTTTTTCTATCTCGATACCTCTCATAATTATACAGGCAATTCCCTCCCATAGACTATCTAATCCTAACACTATGTTACGCAGCATATCACTATCATTATACTCACCTATATCAAAGCTCATTAAATGAGTAAGGGACTTCCATACCTCACTAAATTTTATATATTTTAATTTAGATAATCTCAATACTCCCTTATATGGAATAAATACATACTCTAATCTCGTCTCACAATTATCAAAATTTTCTAAGTATTTTATCTCTTTCATACCTTACCTCTACTATGTCTAAAATAATTAAGTGATACTATATTCCTATCTTTGTATTCTTCTACACGCATCATATAATTTGTTTTTATTTCATTTTTCAATCTTTCTAATCTACCTATATACATAGAGTCAGCTTCTCCACCTAAATCTTTACATACATGCTCGTATATTATGTATTTAAAAAATTCTCTGTATTTATCTTCTGTTACTAAATATCTCCAACAATCACAGAACAATAATGTTGCACTTCTGTCAAAATATAATTTATGATAAGGACTCTTTATTAACGCACCGTTTTCCTTGAGCTTATTCTGCAGTTCTAAGCTTTGCACCTGCTTAATACTAGTAAAACATCCACCTTCTGAAATCACCCCTATGATGTTAAATTCGTGACTTTGATCTTCCTTAATGTCATTCACTTTTATACATTTAAGTTCAGCAGGGTACATATCTCCTCTCTGATCTAATGCGTCACATTCTCCTTTTAAATAGCTCAATGTCCTCATTTTCTGCTTACCTTCATCTCTAAGCGATATTGCCGCTTCCTCAGGCACTAAATCAAATGCTAATTCATATAATTCAGACAATCTCATATTGTAAGTTTTTTCTAACTTGCTCTCCTCTTGCTTGAGATAGTTAGTATAAAATTGCTGTAATTCTTCTATGTATGCTTTTGCAATTCTGTTCATAGCTCAGTATTTTTCACTTCTTCTTGTGGGGAATTATTCTCTTTTTCTAAATTAGCACTTTTTTTAACCATTTCTCCCAGAGCATTAGCTACTACAGCGAAATTACCTTTTATATCTTTAATGTCATCCCTCAGTGGTTGCATCTTCTTATCTATTGCTAAATCAATATTTTTTGTAAAATCTCCTAGGTCGCTTTTAAGTTTCGAGAAATCAGTGGGCTTTTTTACCTCTTCCGTTACCTCTTTGATAGATACCTTTATTGACTTCATCTCATTCAATAACTCTCCTTGCATTTTATCCAATTTCCCTATTACAGTTTGTATTGTCATTCTTATCTCCTTATTAAAAT
>CAJQOT010000078.1 GCA_905480015.1 uncultured Rickettsiales bacterium
CCTATGCTTTGACCATCTGGTATATCATCAAATGATATGTCATCAAGTTCAAAATCTAACTCTTCTATAGAATCATTAATGCTTTTTTGTGTTGACTGTGTTGGGGTGTTGCTTGACTGAAGGTCATTTTGATTGCCATATCCAAGTTCTTCATTATCTTCACTTTCTTCTTCTATATTTTCAAATTCATCAATTGTCTCGTCGTATTCATAGATTTTCTTTTTACGAAATTCCCACCATTTTGGATTATCCATAAAATTACATAATAAAAACCTCTTAAAAAAACACCTCGAATGTTAATGTGTAGAAATAAAAGATGTAAAAGATGTAAAATCAAGTATTTAATTTTAGTAGTTAGCATAAGTAGTAAGAAAAATAAAAATCTCAATACCCTATGAGTAGTGAGAGATATTGAGGAAAAACATGTACCACTATGAAGAACGATACGGTAAAACTCTAATGCAAACGCAGCAGAACGCATTGCATAAACTGTTTAATTTCTATTGTCTAGCTATCAATTTTCAACGCATCAATAAAAGCAGAATGGGGAATTTCTATATTTCCAACATTTCTCATTCTCTTTTTACCTTTTTTCTGTTTTTCAAGAAGCTTTCTTTTTCTTGAAATATCCCCACCATAACACTTCGCTGTGACATCTTTTCGCATTGCGGAAATTCTCTCACTTGCAATAATTCTTGAGCCTATTCCCGCTTGAATACGTACTTCAAACATTTGCCTTGGAATTAATTCTTTTAATTTTACACACATTTTTCTACCTCTTTTCTCTGCTGAAGATTTATCTACAAGCATTGAAAGCTCTGTTACTTCATCTTGATTGATCATCATTGTTAGTTTTACAAGGTTAGACTTCCGATGCCCAATCATCTCCCATTCAAACGAAGCATACCCACTGGAAACAGATTTAAGGCGGTCGTGGAAATCAAGCACGACTTCATTTAATGGTAGGTTATAAATTAACATTGCACGACTTCCCGAATAGTTAAGCTCAATTTGTTCACCACGCTTTTCTGTACACAAAGTTAAAACATGCCCAAGGTATTCATCTGGGACAAAAATTGTAGCCTTAACCCAAGGCTCATCAATGGCTTTAATGTGAACAGGCTCTGGAAGTTCCGTTGGATTATAAATTTCTAATATTTCCCCCTTTATTGTTTCCACTTTATATACAACCGAAGGAGATGTTGTAATAATTTCAACATCAAATTCACGAAAAATTCTCTCTTGAATAATTTCAAGGTGTAAAAGCCCTAAAAACCCACACCTAAAACCCAATCCAAGGGCAGCCGAAGATTCTTGTTCAAACGAAAATGATGAATCATTTAACGCAAGCTTGTAAATAGATTCTTTTAGTTTGTCGAAGTCATCAGAATTTATTGGATACATTCCACAAAACACCGACTGCTGAATTGTTTTAAAACCTTGCAATGCAGGTGTTGTAATATCTTTTGTAAGAACGATCGTGTCCCCAACATGAGCATCCGAAACTGTTTTAATGCCAATCACAATAAACCCAACTTCACCCGACGAAAGCTTTTCAACTGTTACTTTTTTTGGCGTAAAAACTCCAACATGTTCAACGGTGTATTCTTTTTTGTTGGAAAGAGTTTTAATTTTATCTCCCTTTTTAATCTCACCATTATAAACCCTAACAAGCAAAATAACACCAAGGTAAATATCATACCAAGCATCAACTAAAACACATTGTAAGTCTTCTTGTGAAGTTTCTGGTGCAGGAATTTTTTTAATCACTTCCTCTAAAATTTCTGCAATTCCAATACCTGTTTTAGCAGAGCAGGAGATTGCCTCACTTGTATCAATGCCAATAATATCCTCAATTTGTTCTTTGACGGCGTCAGGGTCAGCAGCTGGAAGGTCAATCTTATTTAAAACGGGGATAATATCATGGTTTTGATCAATTGCTTTGTAAACATTAGCCAAAGTCTGTGCCTCTACACCTTGTGCCGCATCTACAACTAAAATTGAACCCTCACAAGCTGAAAGGCAACGGGAAACTTCATATGAAAAATCCACATGCCCAGGGGTATCCATAAGGTTTAAAATATATTCTTCTCCATTTTTTGCCGTATAATTCAAACGCACCGTTTGAGACTTTATCGTAATACCTTTCTCTTTTTCCAGTTCCATTGAATCTAAAACTTGCTCTTGCATTTCACGGTCGGTGAGGCCTCCGCAAGTTTGGATGAGGCGATCTGAAAGTGTAGACTTTCCGTGGTCAATATGAGCAATGATTGCAAAGTTACGAATATTTTTAATCATATTGTTATATTTTGTAATAATTATACCAATATTTGACATTTTAGATAATGTCAATTGTTATGATTATAAGTTGTTAAAAATATATGAAAATTGATTTAGACTTAATTAGAATGATGTTGTTGGGAGCAGAACAATACAATGGTGATATATCTATATGTAATCCTGGTGTGTTTTATCATAGCTGTTTTGATAATTTAATTGATAACGAGAGTATAACAAAGAATCAGGCTTATTATTATATTGCCTATCTTAAAGATGCTAATTTTTTAGAAGATCTTTCAGCAAGTCATAGTTGGGTGGGAGAGCTTCGTAAAAAAAGTAATGGATCGTTTGATTGTAAATTTACGCGTCAATATAATGTGACAATATGGGGTGGTGCAAAACATCAGTTGCCATATGTTAGATTAACATATCAAGGTCATGAATTTCTAGACTCTATTCGCCACAAAGATATTTTTGATAAAATTAAAGAAACAGCGAAAGAAAACGGTGGAAGTTTTACACTTGAACTAGTAAAAGAACTTGGTATGAGCTATTTAAAGAAAAAAATTGGATTATAATGCAATACCAAGCAAACGCAGTTTTACAAAAAATAATAGCACAAAAGCTTATATTTTTTACCACTCCAAAAAAATCTTATATTTTAGCAATTACAAGATTTTTTATGAAATATTTCCAAACTAAAAAGAAAGGTTAATATTGTTATCTAGGGGGCAAGAAGTATATTATTACCACAATAGCTATAAAAAGCTTGACAAAGAACATTGCATCTTCATCAATGAGGATTGATCTTTTTAAAACTATACATGTCCAATCCGTTTCAAGGCATTATACCAGAAAATCTACGTAACATTGCAATTATTGCCCATGTAGATCATGGTAAAACAACACTTGTGGATAATCTCCTTAAACAAAGTGGAACATTTAGAGAAAATGAAAATGTAGATGAACGAGTAATGGATTCAAATGACCTTGAAAAAGAAAGAGGTATAACAATTCTTGCAAAATGTACAGCAATTAAATTTCGAGATTATAAAATTAATATTGTTGACACACCAGGACATGCCGACTTTGGCGGAGAAGTTGAGCGTGTTCTGTCAATGGTTGACGGTGCAGTTTTACTTGTTGATGCAGCTGAAGGCCCTATGCCTCAAACAAAATTTGTGCTTGCAAAAGCATTAAAATTGGGTCTTTGTCCAATTGTTGTCATTAATAAAATTGATAGACATGACGAACGACACGAAGAAGTGCTTGATGAAATTTTTGATTTATTCTGCACGCTTGGTGCAAATGAAAAGCAACTAGATTTTTCATACTTATACGCCTCTGGAAGATCGGGCTGGGCAGCAAATGATTTAGAAGATGAAAGGAAGGATTTAAACCCTCTTTTTGACATGGTGATTGAGAAAGTTCCACACCCTGATGTTGACACAGAAGCTCCGTTTTCTATGCTTGCAACAATTCTACATTCTGATAACTTCCTTGGAAGGTTACTAACTGGAAGAGTTTACAGCGGGAAAGCGAAGGTGAACAATATGGTAAAATCTATTAATTTAAAAGGTGAAAAAGTTGAAGATTTTAGGCTTACAAAGCTTCAAGGATATTTTGGAACGCACCGTATTCCAATGGATGAAGTAATTGCAGGAGACATTGTTACAGTGGCAGGGCTTGCAAAAACTCTTGTTTCTGATACAATTTGCGATACATCTGTTATTGAATCAATACCTTCTACACCTATTGATCCGCCAACAATCTCTATTACAATCGGTGTTAATACCTCCCCATACGCTGGGCAAGAAGGTACAAAAGTAACTTCAACTGTCATTAAAAATAGACTATACGCCGAAGCAGAAAGTAATGTTGCGATTACAGTAAAAGAAGTGACGAGTGAGAGTTTTGAAGTAGGTGGAAGGGGTGAGCTTCAACTTGGAGTGCTTATTGAAAACATGAGGCGTGAAGGCTTTGAGCTTTCTGTTGCTCGCCCAAAAGTATTATTTCAAAAAGATGACAAAGGTGGCATTTTAGAGCCACTTGAAGAGGTTGTGATTGATGTTGAAGAAATATATTCTGGTGCTGTAGTACAAAAATTAAATTCTCGCAAAGGTGAGATGATTGATATGAAACAAGGTTCAGACGGTAAAACAAGAATTATATTCCTTGTGCCGTCGCGTGGTCTTATTGGGTATTATGGAGAATTTCTTACAGACACAAAAGGCACTGGAACAATGAACCGTCTGTTTGCTAAATATGTCCCACATAAGGGTAAAATTGAATCCAAAAAAGGTGGCGTTCTTATTTCGACAGAGACGGGTGAAGCAGTTGCTTATGCTCTGTTTAATTTACAAGACCGTGGATCTATGTTTGTAAAAGCTGGAGACAAGGTATACAAAGGTATGATTGTTGGTGAAAATGCAAAAGAAAATGATTTAGAGATTAATATTTTAAAAGGTAAGCAACTTACAAATGTTCGTGCATCAGGTACTGATGAAGCAATTAGGCTTGTTCCACCAAAAATTATGACACTTGAAGCAATGATTTCATACATTCAAAATGATGAGCTTGTGGAAGTTACTCCAAAAAATTTACGCCTAAGAAAAAGATACTTGGAAGCTAACGATAGAAAAAGATATGGCAAAAAAGACGACTA
Source organism: uncultured Rickettsiales bacterium (assembly GCA_905480015.1). GTDB lineage: Bacteria > Pseudomonadota > Alphaproteobacteria > Rickettsiales > Deianiraeaceae > CAJQOT01. Next base: position 4,946 of record CAJQOT010000078.1, read on the forward strand.
ACAATCTTGAATTTCTTTTGCTTTACCTGTAAGGTGGAGGTTTTTTAAATGAAAAGCCTCTAGTAACATTGGTATTGCTCTTTGATAAACTTCTATTTGCTTATTAAATATTTCCTCAAGAAATAATACTGCATCGTGAGATATTGCCCCTTTGTTTATCTTCATATACACCATGCCATTTGTTTCGTGGGCACCTAGTATGGCAAACCTCATTGCATCCCCTTTTCCTTTTTGAGAATTCTCCAAAATATGATGAATGATATCAAATCCGTTTATTTGTGGCATGTTGTTAGTTTGCACCCCTTCTGCAATTAAGATGCATGTAATTTCTGTTAGCTCTGAAAATACTGCGTCTATTGTATTTTTCTCTTGCGTTGTAAATTCAAATAACTTGATATCAGCGTTCATAATAAAGTAAAGTAATGTTTATTTAAAACAATGAAGATAAAAAACAATAATCAAGAAATTATCAGTCAAATTATTACAGCCAATGCCGGTTCAGGGAAAACATACAGCGTTGTTGAGAGAATTAAGCACATTTTAACCGCCGGACACAGCATAAATTCTATATTATGCATTACATTTACAAAGGCCGGACAACAGGAAATGGAGAAACGCCTTTATGAAGAAGGTATTATTCAAGAAGAAAAACCTAAAATTTTAACATTTCATGCTCTTTGTTTAGAGGTAGTTTCGATGTTTACACACGAGCTTGATATGCCATTTGAATTTGAAATAGTCGACAGCAATAACCTGCCAAACAACATAATACAAGATATTATAAAAAACACCATCAACACACCCAAAGCACAAGAATATATTAAAACATTTAGACTGCTACCAAGTGAATTTCAAACACAATGTGTGTTTATAATATCAAAATACCATCAATTAAATGATAGTCAATCCCGTATAAAGTCTCTTCAAGATACATTCTCGATAGAAAATTTACAATTTTCAAAAGATAAAATTTTACAGTTAAAACGCGAAGTGCTAGAAGAAATTCCTATTGAATTAATGCAAACACTTAAAGGGGCAAAAACTCAAGAAAGCCTTCCATTTGTGTTAGAAATCATCAACCAATATAAGAACGATGGCATTATCGACAATAATTTTAGCAGATATATTGAAGTTCTTAAATCAATCAAAGGCAAAGAAATTAAAGAATATAAAGAATCTATCAAAGAAGTTCAGGAAGAAATTATTGAAATTGAAACCTTCCAAAAGTCATACCTATTAAACACAATAGTAGAGTACATTATTGTAGAAACTGAACGACAAAAAAAAATACATAAACAATATACATTTGACGACTTACAGCACAAGGCACAAAGCATTCTTACAAACCCTGAATTACGAGACTTTGCCCTATTCAAATTTGCGAGTAAAATTCAACATATCATTGTTGACGAAGCACAGGATACAAACCAAACTCAATGGAATATTATTGGACAATTTATTGAAGAATTTATTGCCGTTGGTATGGAAGGGAGATCTCTCTTTATTGTTGGAGACATCAAGCAAACTATTTATTCATTTCAAGGCGCAGAATCTGGCATTATGGAAGGAGTATATAAAAAATATCAACCATACCTTACTAAAAGCTACCTTGCCAAATCCTATCGTAGTACGCAACCAGTGTTAGACGCAATAAATTCTATGGCAGAATCTTTTGGCATTGATGAAAACTCTAAACACATATCTGCATTTAGCAGTGAAGTAGGATCTGTTCACATTATTTCCTGTAAACATAAATCGCAAACAGGAGAGCACCACGACACAGCCATGATTGCACAAAAACTTGCAAAAACAGTGCAAAATTTACTTGGAAAGCCACTGCAACATGAAAAAGAAAAGTACTATGGCAAACCAATTCAACCACAAGACATAGCAATTCTTGTCAGAAGTCGTCCCAATGAAATTGCCTCTCAAGAAATTCACAATGCTTTCTTTGAGCAAAAAATACCAATATCATTTAACACTAAAATTCACTCTAAAAACTCTTATGCCATTCTTGATTTCATCGCCATTATAAAATTATGCGTTTTACAAAGCGACTTACTCTCTCTTTATGGCATTCTCAAAAGCCCAATATTCCAACTTGATGAAACAACATTTGAAACACTTTTTGACAAACAAGCAAAAGCCGAAGATATTTATAAACAATACCCATTTGTATTCAAAGCAATCACACAATACACACGCATTATGCACAGCCTTGGCATTACATCTTTATTGAGCGACCTTTACAGCGTTCACGGATACAAATATTCCAAAACAGAAAGAACGGTATTAGAAGCTTTTATTGAAAGCTCTAAACAATTTAATTCATACAACTTTATAGACTTCATTCAAAATTTTGAAACAAGCAATGGAGAATTTTCCAGCAAAGAAAACAACCAAAACGCAGTTGCATTAACTACGGTACATGCATCTAAAGGTTTAGAATACCCCGTTGTAATATTTCTTGATTTAAAAACCAGAGACAGAGCCAACACAGACAGTATTATTATACACGACGGCACTCCAATATTTAAAATATCTGGCACAGCAAAAGGTAAGACAATGCAAAATATTTTAGACACAAACAAAGCCGAAGACTTCAAAGAAGAGTTACGCCTTTATTATGTTGCAATCTCAAGAGCATCTGAACATTTTTACTACATATGCAATCAATCACGCACCGACGAAAAACACAGTGATAAATCATTCTACCACCTTCTGACACAAGGCATAGAAGCTTTTGCAAGCGATTCACAGTCAAATAATGACTTCCACCACCTTCAATATACAAAAGAAATAGAAGTACAGCCGATAGAACATCAGGGTATACCACGCATTTTGGTAGAATACACCCCATCACACATTACAACAGAAGATCAAACATTCGAAACACAATATGGGATATTTATCCATAAACTATTTGAAAATATTGAACAAGATGAACTACAAGAAAGTGAATATATTATTCCTAATAATACTGCTTTTAAGCAATCTTTAGAAAAGGTACAACGCTTTAACAAGGCAATTGAAGAAACAATGCAATTTTATAAAAAATCTCGTGAATATGAGTTAATTCATAGTGGAAAAATCATTCGTCTAGATGCAATATATTATACTCAAAATGAAATTATTATCATTGACTACAAAACTCAAAAACAAGGCATAACACAGGAAATTTACTACCAAATGAATCAATATAAACAAGCCGTTGATAAGGTATATTCTAAAAAAGTACGATGTTTTATCGCTTGGTTTAACGAGGAAATTTTAGAAGAAATTTAACGGTTTTTTGCAATTTCACTCGTAGCAAGGGCATCTGCCCTATCATTCATTATATTTCCATTGTGTGCCTTAACCCATTGCCATTCTGGCTTTAAAATATTATTCAATTCATCAAGCTTCTTCCAGAAACTTTCATTCTTAACAGGCTTCTTTGCAGCCGTCTTCCACCCATTTTTCTTCCACGTTACTATCCATTGTGTAATTCCATTTTTAACATACTGACTATCCGTGTATATTATAATTTCCGCAGGCTTTGTAATTAATGAAAGTGCCTCAATACAGGCAGTTAATTCCATTTGGTTATTTGTTGTGTCTTTGTAAAATCCAGAAATTTCTTTTTTAACTTCATTGAATTGTAAAACAGCACCCCATCCACCTTTCATACTCGGCATAGAACATGCACCATCTGTATAAATAACTACTTTATGCATTGTTGTTTGTTATAATTGCTTTATAATCTTGTGATGTAAAAGAGTATGATTCAACATCCCTCATCTTTCCATGAAAATACTTAAAAAATCTAAGCGTTCCTTCGTGTACAAACCCTGAACGAAGCAAGACTTTTGACGATTTGACATTTTCCCGTAAAGTTACCGCATCAACTCTATCCATTAACATATCTTCAAATGCATGTTTCAAGCATACCTTTATTGCATTATACATAACGCCCCTGCCCCAACAAGAGGGATGCAGGTCGTAAGCAATTTCAAGTCGGTGATTGTAGGAATCTATATTAACAAATCCACATGAACCTATTAGTTCATCTTTTTCATCAACAATCGCCCAGTAATGTGTTGACCTGCCTTGTAAAAATAGTGACTGTATCTGCTTTTGAGACCCCTTTAAATCTCTTGGTATCATATCTTGTGGAAGATATTTTGCTATTTCATGGCGATTGTAAAGTATAAAATAATTAAGTGCATCTATATTTTTGAATGGCCTCATTCGTACACCATCCATAACATATAAAGTTTGTGACTTTTTATCCTCTAAATTAAACATAAATTTCTTATTGTTTTTACGAAAGTTTACTATACATACAAAAGATTAAAATTCAATACTTTTATAAAATGCAAGGTAAATTTATCGTGTTAGACGGCTGTGACTTTACAGGAAAAACTACCCAATGTAATAAAATTGCATCATATTTTGCCCGCAATTATAACATTAAAAATATCATTACAAGGGAGCCCGGAGGAACACAATTTGGCGAACAAATTCGTGAAATTATTCTTGAAAATGGGAAAAAATTGCACCCATATAGCGAGTTACTTCTGTTTATGTCAGCACGCTCTGAACATATTTTTTCTAAAATTACCCCAATGTTGGAACAAGGAATTTCTGTAATATGTGATAGATACATCGCCTCAACATTTGTATACCAAGGTATTTTGCGTGAAGTGTCTCACCAAAATATTTTAACACTTCATCAAAATTTATTCAATAACCTCAAGCCAGATATAACATTCATACTTGATATGGAGCCTGAAATTATTTTAAAACGCATGCAAGAAGTAGAATTTAAAGGGTGCAACAATTATGATAGCAAAACCATTGAAGACATCACAAAAATTCGCAATGGATTTCTAGAATTTACAAAAACAGAAGAATGCCATATAATTAATGCCAACAACAAACCAGACGATGTTTTTGAAGGTATTATGACAAAGCTCAAAGAGGTGTTTAAAGTGCTATGAATTCATTGACTTAAAAAAGTCGGCATTTGTTTTGGTTGTGTGCAGTCTTTTTAATAAAAATTCCATTGCATCTATATTAGACATAGTGCCAAGAATTCTCCGCAGAACCCACATTTTGGATAAAATTTCATCACTAACCATTTCCTCTTCACGACGAGTACCCGACCGCAAAACATCAATAGCAGGGAAAATTCTTTTATCCGCAAGCTTTCTATCTAAAATAATTTCACTATTACCCGTACCTTTAAATTCTTCAAAAATTACTTCATCCATACGAGAGCCCGTTTCAACCAGTGCGGTAGCAATAATTGTAAGAGATCCACCATCTTCAATATTTCTTGCTGCACCAAAAAATCTTTTCGGCGCTTGAAGAGCATTGGCATCTACGCCACCAGTCAATATTTTTCCAGAAGAAGGCAGAACATTATTATATGCTCTTGCAAGACGAGTAATGTTATCGAGCAATATAACAACATCTTTGCCTTTTTCAACCATTCTTTTTGCCTTTGCTATAACAATTTCCGCCAAAGAAACATGCCTTACATACTGCTCATCAAACGTTGAAGCAACGACCTCACCCTTTACACAGCGAGACATATCCGTTACCTCTTCGGGTCTTTCATCAATTAATAATACTATTAATTCAGTTTCTGGATGATTTTTTTCAATTGCATGGGCAATATTCTTCATTAACATAGTTTTTCCAACCCGTGGAGGTGCAACAATTAAGGCACGCTGACCCTTTCCAATGGGGCTGATAAGGTTGATAACTCTCGTACTTTGATCGAATTTAGCATCCTTACTTTGCAAATTAATATCAAAGTTTAACATTTCCGTTGGGTACCAAGGTGTCAAATCGTCAAAATTTGGGGTTAAATTTCTTTTGCCAGACTGTAAATCATTTACATGTGTTACTTTTTGAAGGGCAAAATACCTTTCTTTTGCTCTAGGTGCCTTTGCATAACATACAACAACATCGCCCGTACGAAGACCAAATTTTCTAACTTGATGCGAGGCTACATATATATCATCTGGTGAAGGTGCATAGCTTTCAGTCATAGACCGCAAAAAGCCAAAACCATCTTGCATAATTTCCAAAACGCCGTGTGCTTCAATCAAGTAACCTGTTTGAGACTGTGCACG
>CAJQOT010000079.1 GCA_905480015.1 uncultured Rickettsiales bacterium
ACCAAAGTGTTACAATAAAATATTAGAAGAAATTGATGATATTCAGAAAAATCAACTAACTGCCATTGCTGAAGAGATCTCAATTGCTAGAAGTCACGGCGATTTGCGTGAAAATGCACAATACTCCTCTGCAAAAGAAAAACAAAGAATGATAGAAAGTCGACTTGCAGATCTGGAAGAAGTGATATCAACTTATTCAATTTTTAAAGATGAGGATAAAAAGTTTACAAAAGTCACATTTGGTGCAACGGTAGAAATACAATTTTTAGATGACGACTCAATTAAAACATTTCAAATTCTTTCTGACTATGAAGCCGACATTAATAAAAACATTATATCCATCAACGCACCAATCGCAAAGGGAATTTTAGAACTTGAAAAAGACGATGAAGCCACAATAATATTAAAAGGTAAAGAAAGAGAAGTGTTAATAAGAAAAATTATTTAAAAACTTGTTATAGCTTCATTGTAAGTATCGTATACATTGTCACTCACATAATTTTTCGACATCTACATTGGCGGAAATAAGAACTCTTCACCGATGAGACGCTTAGAGTCCGCCTAAATATGGGTTTGTGCCTTGTAAGTGGCAGGTTTCTAGCTTGACTATAACATTCAGCATTCCCTAAAACTAAAATTTTTTACGCAAAGAACTCGACGCAAAAATAAAGTATACCTACATCACCCTGCACGAATATCTTGAACAATCAACTCCAAGTTTCTTGCACCATTCCACCTGTTAAGTGTAACCTCACAAAGTACATCAAACTTTTGCGTTTCAAGTTCGAACAATACATCCTGTGTAAGACTTTCAAAAAATCCAAAAAAAATTCCCTTCAATGTTACTCCATAACTGTCAATCAGTACCATAAAAAGATGAGTATCTCCCCTTTTTTGCCAAAATGACAGCTCTACATTTTTAATAACAAAATGAGGCTTTTGATTTCCCTGTCCAAACGGCTTAAGTTTTTGAATTTCATTGTAAAATTCCATTGTAATAGCAGAAATTGATACTTCACACGCATACTGATGAATTTTAAACTGTGAAAGCTTTTTTGCCTTTTCAGAAATTTCCTCACACAGAAAGTTCTCAAACTTTGAAATATTTTCATTTACACATGTAAAGCCACCTGCCATTGCGTGCCCCCCGCCTGCAAGCAAAATGCCCGACTTTGTCGCCTTATTAATGGCCGACCCAATATCAATTCCAACAACTGAACGAGCCGATGCCTTAATAACACCACTTAATTGTGTATATACTATCGCAGGCTTGTTGTACCTATCTTTTAAGCGAGACGCCAAAATACCTATTACGCCTTGGTGGTAACCCTCACTTCCAACAAAAATAAAACCATTTGATGTAAAGTCTTTTTGCTCCAAATCAAGTAAAGCCTCTTCCTTCATTTTTTTCTCTATTGCACGCCTTTCAATATTAAGTGCATAAAGTTTTTGTGCAATTTTTAATGCTTCATCATAACTCTCCTCCGTTAACAACTTTGCACCAAGTGAAGCCTCGCCAATTCTTCCGCCCGCATTAATACATGGCCCAAATACAAACCCAAATGTGTATTCGTCTAAATGTGTAACTTCTGCAACATCTTTTAATGCACGCAAACCAACATTGTTCCACTTTGAAAGTACTTGCAAGCCCGTTGTAACAAACGCCCTATTTAAACCCTCAAGATTCATAACATCACACACCGTGCCAAGTGCTACAAGGGGAGTTAAATCCAAGAGGTTTGGCTCTTTTACTTTAGTAAAAAAACCTTCATTGCGAAGGCAAGCATTTAAAGCGACGACCATTAAAAAAGACACACCTGCACCACAAAGATACTTTAATGAAGTGGTTTCTTCGAGCCTGTTAGGGTTTACAACTGCCACAGACTTTGGAATTTCCATCGCACCAATATGGTGGTCAATCACGATAGATTCCATACCCATATCGTACGCAACTTCAAGTGGCTCAAACGCAACAGTGCCACAGTCTACGGTTATCAAAAGTTTAGTTCCACCATTGGCAATCGTCTTCATTGCCTCAACATTGGGACCATACCCCTCTAGTATGCGGTCAGGAATGTATATCTCACTATTCACACCAATAGATTTCAAATAGTTATGAATAATTGCAGAAGAAGTTGCACCGTCAACATCGTAGTCTCCAAAAATGGTAATTTTTTCTTTTTGATTAACCGCCCTTATAAGCCGACGAACTGCTTTATCCATATCAAGAAGGTGATTTGGGTCTGGCATAAGATTTTTAATTTTTGGAAAAAGGAAGTCTGCAACTTTTTCAAATTGCAAATTTGGAACTAAATAAAGTAAACGAGACAAAATATACGAAGTTTCGTATTCAACAATTATTTTATTGACAACATCCTTAGAATGCTCCTCTTCAATCCACAGGCCATTTAAGTAGGAAAATCTTTGCATAAAAAATAAAAATGATAGCTCTTGGCATTGACCCAGCCCTTAATCAAACAGGTTATGCACTAGTAATGAAAAAGTCAAACGGAACAATTGCCCTCATGGAAGCAGGAATAATAAAAAACAAACAAAACGCAGAGTTTCCCACAAAACTTTTAAACCTTTTCTCTAAAATAGATGCAATATGTAGCGTTTATAAACCACAATTATGTGGAATTGAAGAGACATTTGTCAATATCAATCCGGCTTCATCTCTTAAGCTTGGTGCCGCAAGGGGTTCAATGATTACCGCCGTCGCAAAAAATGAAGTTCCAATTTTTGAATATAGTCCAAATAAAATAAAAAAAACCATAACAGGTGTTGGAAAATGTGATAAATCACAAGTTGAATTTATGATTAAACGCCTTGTTTCTGGTGTTAAAGATGACCTTTCACACGACGAATACGATGCAATTGCAATTGCCACAACCTGCCTATGTTTTGAAGGAAAATACTAAGCAAGTACCAGAACATCTCAACATTTCTACAAACAAACCTTTGAGCGAAAAGAGGTTTATAAAGCGAGCGATAAAGCAGCAAGGTTGGTAATCGTGTTAATGTCAGAGTGGTATCTCATAATTTGTACGGATTTTTCAAAGCCATGTAGAATTGGACCTATCACAAATGCTCCATTTGCAGATTCAAGTAAATTCATTGCAACATGTGAGGCAGTTAAATTTGGAGTGATTAATATATTCGCAGGTCTTGTCAGTCTGTTAAAAGGATAGTTTTCCCTAGGGTTTTGTGAAAGTGCAACGTCTACCATCATTTCCCCATCATATTCAAAAGAAACGCCTTTCTTATCTAAAATTGCAATCGCTTCATGTATTTTTGTATTATCAGACCCTACTCTTGATCCAAAATTAGAATACGAAACGAATGCCACCCTTGGAGTATAGCCAAACATTTCCACGGTTTTAGCAGTTTGTATGGCAATATGTGCAAGGTTCTCTGATGATGGATTTTCATTAATTGCTGTATCTGAAATGAAGATGGTGCGATTATTAACCACAACCCCAGATGTAGCAAATAAAATCTCTCCATCTTTTTTTGAAGATATACGGGATATGTCACTTAAAGACTTTTGGTACCCACGAGTAAAGCCCGTTAACAATGAATCTGCGTGCCCAGCTTCAAGCATTGCGGAGGCAAAGTAGTTTCTATCCGTTTTAATTAGACGCTCACAATCCCTTTTTAAGAAACCATTTCTAGCAAGCTTTGTAAACAACATGTCAATGTAAAGGTCCACATGTTCAGAGTTTGCCGCATTGACAATTTCCAAGCTGTTTATATTTATATTGGCAGATTTCATCGCCTGTTGCACCTTGTCCAACCTCCCAACGAGAATAGGCTCGGCATATTCTTCGGATTTAAGTGACATAGCTGCTTTAATCACTTCAATTTCCTCTCCTTCAGCAAAGACAATTCTTTTCTTTTTTTCGGACGATGCAAGACTGTTGTAAACCGCCTGCATTGTGCTTAGCGTTGGGTTTCTAAAGCTATGCAAACGTGTTTTATATTCACGAAAGTTGGTAATATGTTTTTGTGCGACGCCAGAATCCATTGCAGCCTTGGCAACGGCAGATGATACATCGGATATTAAGCGAGGATCGAATGGAGTTGGAATAATGTATGATCGACCAAATTCTAGTCTACGACCTGGGTACGCACGCAAAACCTCCATTGGCACCGATTTCTTTGCAAGCCCTGCAATTGCACGAGCCGCCGCTATTTTCATTTCTTCGTTTATATCCGTCGCATTAACATCTAAAGCTCCACGAAAAATATAAGGAAATCCCATTACATTGTTTACTTGGTTTGGATAGTCACTGCGACCTGTCGCAACAATGGCATCGGGTCTAACCTCCATTGCTTCTTCTGGAATAATTTCTGGATCAGGATTTGCCATAGCAAAAATTACAGGGTTTTTTGCCATTGTTTTTAACATTTCCTTAGTAAGTGCACCTTTTACAGACAGCCCAAGGAATACATCAGCACCGTCAAGTGCCTCGCTCAGAGTTCTCACATCCGTCTCAACCGCATACTTTTTCTTAAGATCCGTCATTTTTTCTGTACGACCTTTATATATTACGCCGACTGAATCGCAAGCAATTACATTGCTAGGGTTTATACCAGCAGAAATTAGCAAATTAATACAAGCGACACCTGCCGCACCTGGGCCATTAAGCACAACCTTTAAATCTTCAAATTTTTTACCAACAATTTCACAGGCGTTCATTAGCCCTGCAAGGCAAATGATTGCCGTGCCGTGTTGGTCGTCATGGAAAACAGGAACATTTAACTTCTTTTTGAGCTCTCTTTCAATTTCGAAACAGTCAGGAGATGCAATATCTTCTAAATTTACACCACCCCACGAATTACCAATGCGTGCAATAGTGTCAATAAGTTTATCTTTATCATACTCCTCCACTTCAATGTCTACCGAATCAATGTTTGCAAAGCGCTTGAAAAGCACCGACTTACCCTCCATTACAGGCTTTGACGCAGCAGCCCCTAAATTGCCAAGTCCCAGCACTGCCGTTCCATTGGAAATGACCGCTATCATATTCCCTTTAGAGGTGTATTTGTACGAAGTGGTTGGGTCTTTCTGAATTTCTAAACAAGGGAATGCAACCCCTGGCGAGTAGGCGAGGGATAGGTCTCTTGCTGTTACAAGATTTTTTGTTGGTGTGATAGATATTTTCCCAGGACTAGGAAATTCATGGAAATCTAAAGCTTCCTGCTTTGTAACTTGAATTCTGCTTTTTTTCGATTCAGACATAAGCAATATAAATATCTAATTAATAACAATGCTATTTGTTTTAAAAAATCCGTTGTCAAGTTTTTTACCAAATAAAACTCTCTCCTTTTGCAAGAAATATAGCTTGATTTTATTTTCTTAAAATTATAATACTTGCAAGCAAAATGTTGTCTATATGTATCGCAATATTTGGCAACACTCTGTTTGCCGTCCCTAAACAATCATAAGAAATAAATTTTGAAAAACTGAAAATACTCCTTGAGAGATGTTGTTGTTTTTATACTGACTTTTCACTTCAGCTACTGTATATTCAGCAAAATGTAGAAAGGTGGCAATTATACACTACTTAAGCTTGCCTACTTTAATAATACACATCCAGCTTTGGGTTAATTATATATTAAATTACAACTTTGCCCAAATTTTGGGTATTTCCTCAATGCTTTTAATGGCAACCACTCCCTCTGCTTTTGCCAGAGATGTGCAAATAATTTTGCTAAACCCTAGTTTTTTTGCTTCTTTAATACGCATCTCCATAAATCTTGCTGGACGCACCTCCCCCGAAAGACCAATCTCCCCAATAAACACTACACCATAAGGTATTGGTTTTTCTTGCAATGACGAATAAATTGCAAAAGCCACTGCCAAATCCATTGCTGGTTCAGAAATTTTCATACCACCTGCAATATTTAGATGGATGTCTTGGTCGTATAATTTTAATTTTAAATGAACGGAAAGCACTGCTAGAACCATTGAAAGACGATTAACATCATACCCTACGACATTTCTTCGTGGCATTGGGCTATATGATTTCACCGCCAACGCTTCAACCGTTAATAACATTGGACGAGTTCCCTCCATTCCAGCCACAACTGCTACGCCAATACGCGAAGATTTCTCCTTATTAAGAAATAATTCAGAAGGGTTTAAGACTTCTGCAAGCCCACTTTCAAGCATTTTAAAAATTCCCATTTCCCCAACATTACCAAAGCGATTTTTTGTAGACTTCAAAATTCTATATTCACCTGTGTCGTCTGCTTCAAAATAAAGCACAACATCCACCATGTGTTCTAAAATTTTGGGCCCTGCAATTTGCCCCTCTTTGTTAATGTGCCCAATAAGAAAAACGCTTACTCCGCTTTTTTTGGCAAGAGTGATAATTTCATTGCTACATGCTCTAACCTGTGCAATAGAGCCAACACCTGCTGCAATTTCCTCCATATATACCGTTTGAATAGAATCAATAATTACAACGGCATTTTTATTTTCAAGCAACTTAATGGCAGAAAGAATGGATTGTAGATCCGTTACATTCATAAGGTTTACATCGCAGTTTTTTGCAATGCGGTTTGCACGATCTTTAATTTGAAAGGCAGACTCCTCACCAGAAATATACAACACAGGCGAGCCCTGCAACGAAGCATCATGGGCAATTTGCAATAGCAATGTTGACTTACCAATTCCCGGTTCGCCACCAATTAAAACTGCACTTGCTGGCATTAATCCACCCCCAAGTACACGGTTAATTTCTGCAAAAGTAAATTGAAGACGTTGAACTCCCTCTTCTTTTACAATATCCTTAATATTTGCAAACTCAACAGGTACATTTCTTGATTTCTTTGAGACTTTTTTCCCAATTGAATTCATAACTTTAATGTCCGCATTATTTTCTACAACTGTATTCCAGCTGTCACAAAATGAACATTTTCCTACCCATTTTTGATAGGAAGCCCCACATTCAATACAATGATAACTCATACTCTACAAAAGGTTGAAAATCTTATTTAAAATAATAATAAAACAAATTGTTTTTGCAAGAAATAAAGTCTATTGTTGGCTTTACATCGCTACGATAACATATATTACGATGTAACCCAGTACATTACATTGTGGTAAATATTAGCAATATACTTCATAACATTCCATACTTCAATATGATACCCCAAAAAAATTAAAATAGAAAACATTAATAGCATTGTAATGGTTATTTGTAAATTTCCCCACCAAAATCTAATTTTCCTGTCTTGCTGTGTAATGTTGCCCAACTTTGCAATGCGTCTATTTGCCATATTAATAATGCCAAACTTAACCTCTCGTGTCAATCGAGTTGCAAGCTCTACATCACGCCCACCAATAATTTTTGCCGTTTGTTTTGCAAAATAATAATCATGATTTTTACCAGAGGCAAAATAAACTGCTTTGTATAGCAACATTAAGGATTTATTAATAAATTTAATAATACTATCAATGCAAAACTGTATAAACCTAAAAACTTTAGCAAATGGCTCGCCAAACAATGGTATTAACATTAAAATATTATATAAGAAACTAAAAATACACCCAATCATATTTTGAATTTTTCTCGCGATAGTATTGTTGATACGAAGAATATCTTCAGTAAAATAATGACACGATTTAATTTTCATACCCGCTTGCATAACAATGGCCAACATGACCCTTTTAAATTCCTCGTCTGTTTGCGTTCTTAGTTTTACTGTATCTAGCAATCCAACATTCAAACATATAATACTCCTTCCCATTGAAGCAATTGTATACCAGTCCATTTTTGCATTAGAATTAATCATCAGATTTGTGTTATGTAAATTTAATATCTTCTTTGTCTTTATGAATGGACTTTTTAATAAACCTCCATAACGGAGTGATAGCCTGTAGTTTCTAAGTTTTATCCTGTGTTTTAACACGGAAAATCCAAACACAAGGTTTAATATCAAACACACGCAAAACAACAACATTACTACAAACAGTACCACTTCCATCGCTAATATTATCTCCCCCATATAATGAATCTTTTCGCCATCGTACAATAATAATGCTGGCAATGCGACGAGTGGCAAAATACACAATGATAAATTGACCACTACAATGATAATTAATATTAATGATCTCATAATTAATAGTACATTTTATTTCTTTGTTTGATTTGACTTCTTTATTATATTTTCAAGAAGATATAATATGCAGATACATTTACAATACAGTATATCTAACATATATACAAGTGTTTTTTCTATAAAAACCTACACTTACAACGTCTATATTATGATGCAATCTGTATAAAACAATATTTGAGATACATCTTTACCTTTGTGTACATAAAATACTTGACAATAACCACTGTAGTAAGGTTACTAAAGTTAGAATTTTGTTATTATAAATGAGGCAACTCAACAAATCTGTCCACCTTCGGAAGGCTTTAAATGTTAACAACATTCCTTTCGATGAAAATACACTTCTAGATATGGAATTTGCACGGAAAATTTGTTCGCTTGCTTCTTCAATTCGAAAAAAAAATAACATCAAGGCTCGCATGCCTTTGCAGTCGCTTTTAATTGTAGGAAGTAAAATAACACTAAACATTGAGCTTCAAGATGTTATTAAAAATGAAATAAATATTAAAGAAATTAAATTTTCTAAATCATTTGAAGGTATGGAAGTAAGAACCGTTGTCAATCTTGATGCTAAAAAAGTTGCAAAGCGTATTGGGAAAAGCTTTCAAGTTGTTTTACAACATGCTAAGCAAGGTATTTTTACTGAAATAGCCAATGGTATTGAAATTGCAGGCCATCAATTTGATAAAGAAGAATACACACTGAACTTGCAACTTTTGGGACAAGGGGAAAGCTACGCTTCTATTGATGGAAAGTACCTTATGATTCTTGATACCAACCCCTCCAAAGAATTGCAAATGGAAGGACTTGCGCGAGACTTCATCCGCTCTATTCAAAGTGCAAGAAAGGAAGAGAATCTTAATATTTCCGACACAATAACCTTAAAAGTTCATTTTAAAGAAAACCATACTGAGGACGGCATTTCATTCCAAAGTGCCATTAAACAAAATGAGCAATATATTAAATCTCAAGTTCTTGCAAGGGAAATAGCAATGTCTCCCAACCCTTGTAACTCTGTATTTAATGACGCAGTTACCTTTGCAATCACACTATAAATAAGTCATTGCCTGCCTTCATTTTTAATGCCTTCTTCAACTTTACATTGATACTCTTCTGCCATATTGCCCTCAATTAATTATATTTTACCTTCACCCTTATAAGCAATATTTATATATAGATATTTAATTTGTGACAACTTCTTTTCCATTGGGTTAAGATTGGGACAGTATTGTTGTGTATAATATAACTTAAATAGATTATTTATTGCGTTTGTGATGTGCAAGGTTATCTATGTTGGGTATCGTTATTTTATAACTACCATTTTTTTCTTGACTGTTATATTTTATACTCTTTTTTTGATACAATAGTATTCTCCTGTATAGATGTCCAATTCAGTATATTTTTTTGGTGGAAACACGAAAGTGTCCCAAAACTTTGATAAAAGCCTCCTTGGTGGCAAGGGTGCGAATTTATGTGAAATGTCAAAAATAGGCATTCCAGTTCCCCCCGGCTTTGTTGTTACAACAAAGCAATGCCATGCTTATTATGACAATGGACGCTCTTTGTCAAAAGAATTGTATGAATCACTTAATGAGTCAATTTCTCATATAGAATCCTCCATAGGAAATGGTGCAAAATTTGGTAACGAATCAAACCCTTTGCTTGTCTCTGTGCGTTCAGGTGCTCCCGTTTCTATGCCTGGAATGATGGACACCATATTAAATTTAGGTCTTAATGACGCCGTCACTGAAGGTCTTGCTATTAAATCAAAAAACAGGCAATTTGCCTTAGACTGCTATCGTCGCTTTATTCAAATGTATTCAAATGTAGTATTGGGAGTGGAGCATCATAACTTTGAGACTGTTCTTGATGATATTAAACTCGAATTTGATATAGAGAATGATTGTGAGTTGACTGAAAACCTTTTGGAAATTATCATTGATCGCTTTAAAGATGTTGTAAATCTCAGATCTAACAAGCCATTTCCACAAAATGTTTATGAACAGCTAAATGGTGCTATTGAAGCAGTATTTCTTTCGTGGTCAAACAAGCGCGCTGTGTACTATCGTAAATTGAATAATATTTCTGTAAAAATTGGGACTGCGGTAACTGTGCAAGCAATGGTTTTTGGTAACCTTGGGGAGACATCGGCAACAGGTGTTGCATTTACAAGAAACCCCTCTACTGGTGAAAATTCTTTATATGGTGAATATCTTCCAAATGCACAAGGTGAAGATGTTGTAGCAGGTATTAGAACTCCATATTCAATTAATATAAAAGGTAAAAGTGAAGATAACAAAGAATTTGCTTCACTTGAAGAAAGGATGCCCGATGTTTACACAAAATTTGTAAAAATATACACAAAACTTGAAGAGCATTACCGCGATATGCAAGACATTGAATTTACAATTCAAGAACAAAACCTTTGGATATTACAAACTCGTAGTGGAAAAAGAACTGCACAGGCTGGCTTAAAAATTGCCGTTGATTTAGTCCAAGAAAAAATGATTTCCAAGGAAGAGGCATTACAGCGAATAGACCCAAACTCTCTCGACAAACTCCTACACAAAACATTAAAATCTTCCGGTCAAAAAGTAATAGCAAAAGGTCTTCCAGCTTCACCAGGTGCTGCATCTGGCGTTGTATCACTCTCATGTTTTTACGCTATTAATGCGAACAAGAAGGGCATTAGTACCATTCTTGTTCGCAATGAAACAAGCCCTGAGGACATTGAGGGAATGAATGTATCGGAAGGAATTTTGACGGCTCGCGGCGGTATGACATCACATGCAGCGGTTGTTGCTCGCGGTATGGGTAAAACATGTATTACAGGGGCAAAAGCACTCAAGGTAACGAAAACCTCTTTATTCATTGGAGACCTTGAAATAAAGGAGGGCGATGAACTGACAATTGATGGGTCAACTGGCAACATATACCTTGGCATCCTCCCAACACAAGATCCTGAGATATCTCAAGAATTTAAACAAGTTATGGATTGGGCAGACGCAATTCGTAAAGTAAGAGTGCGTGCTAATGCTGAAACTGTATATGATGCTGAAGTTGCAAAGAAATTCGGAGCAGAAGGCATTGGGTTGTGTCGTACTGAACATATGTTTTTTAACAAAGATCGTATCTTTCAATTCAGAGTAATGATTCTTGAAAAAGATGAAGAAAAGAAAAACAATGCAATTCAACAATTATTACCATATCAAAAACAGGATTTCCTTGCATTGTTTAAAGTTATGGATGGTCTGCCAATTAATATTCGCCTACTAGACCCACCACTACATGAATTCCTTCCACAAAAAGATGAAGAAATTCAAGAGCTTGCAAAAGTTATCGGTGTTTCATCAGAGACAATCAACCAGCGTATACACTCCTTGCATGAAGCAAATCCTATGCTTGGTCATCGTGGGTGTCGCCTTGGTATTACATTTCCAGAGCTATATAAAATGCAAATTGTTGCAATTTTTGATGCAGCAAAAGATGCAAAATTGCAAGGCATTAAACCAGTAATTGAAATTATGGTGCCATTGGTAATTCATGAAAGTGAAGTAATTGAAATATATAATACTATTAATAAAGTTGCAGAAGATTATTCGGGTATTGAGTATGAAGTAGGCACAATGATTGAAATTCCTCGTGCAGCGTTGTGTGCAGACAAAATTGCAAAACATGCCAATTATTTCAGCTTTGGAACAAACGATCTGACGCAAACTGCTCTTGGTATTTCAAGGGACGACTCTTCATCTTTTATGGCAAAATATGAAGAAAGAGGTATTTTTGTATCCGATCCATTCGTCAGTGTTGATGTTGACGGAGTTGGGTCGTTAGTTGAGATAGCAATAGAGAAAGGTAGAAGTGTGAAGCCAAATCTTAAATGTGGTGTATGTGGCGAACATGGTGGAGATCCCGCGTCAATAAAATTCTTTACATCAATTGGTATGGATTATGTATCATGCTCACCATATAGAATTCCAATAGCAAGGCTGTCTGGTGCAATTGCAGAAATAAAAAAGCAATGATATGAAAAAGATTTTGATTTTTGCCAATGAATCACAATACACTCGTGAAATTATACACTCACTTATTTCACAAAAACATCAAATACAAATTCTCACTCTCAAGCCATTCAAAAATAAAGATATATTTGTGAATGCTTTACCATTGCAGGTAAGTATTTTATTAATGAATGTTGCCAACCATTATAACTGGAAATATGATGTTATTAAGTACGATATCATTATAAACACTTTAACCCAAGGTGATTTTAGCACAACAAAGCAAAGCACTGTGTTTACTAACTTCATGCATCACATCGCCGAAACAACGAAAGATTTAGGAAAAAGGATTATTTATATGACTCAAAAAACACCATATATAGATATACAAAACGCTAAAAACAACAAGGAAGGTATATTTTATATCGATTATGGATTTATTGTAGAGAATAATTGCAAATTTATTATGTCCATAATGAATGCAAAATGTTTGTTAACATCGAAAAAGACTTTAAAATCCAAAGTAGACATAACATCATTATGTGATATTCAAGACTTTATAACACAAATTATTAGTGAAAAATGCAATATTCGCAATACATATATGAGTGGTGAAACTTTTACAGTCAAAGACATATATGGTGTGATACAAAAATACTCAACCCCCAAGAAAACAATTATCATTCCACATTTTTTACTACGTATTATAGTGTTTTTTTTAAATATTATACCAACTCAATTTGTCCCTAAATATTTATCCAAAGAAATATTTAGTTCATTATTGGCACCACATAGCCAAAGCCAGCACGAAAGGTATAAAAACTACACATTACTTTCCAACATCATTGAGCAACATTCTAAAAATTTATTCAATCCACACATTGAATAAAAAGCATTCCACGAAAATTCTGTATAAATTACTCTCTGCACGGGGTTTTGAAAACCCACAATTAATAACCAATTGGAATTCATTTCACCCCCAAGCGGAGAATTTCTTCCCAGTAAGGTTGCATTCTATTTCAAATACCGAAAAAATACTGTACATTAAACCACAAAATAAAATGGCAGGCATAACATTTGGGTATATCAAGCAAGAAATACTCTACGCTCTAAATTCTTTACATGGGTTTAACATCAAAGATATTGTGCTTTCAAAATAAATTTAACAACGTTTCAATGCGTAGAAGTTCATTATACTTTGCTGTGCGGTCAACCCTTGAAGGTGCTCCAGTTTTAATTTGCCCGCAATTTGTTGCAACTGCAAGGTGGGCAATTGTTGTGTCCTCTGTTTCACCAGAGCGATGAGACATTACGCATTTAAATCCAGCTGATTGTGCAATTTTTACCGCCTTTAATGTTTCCGAAATCGTTCCAATTTGATTTGGCTTTACAAGAAGTGCATTGGCATACTTACCGTCAATTCCTTCTGTAATTAATTTTGGATTTGTGCAAAATATGTCATCGCCTACAATTTGTAATTTATCTGCAAATTTCTTTGTAAAGTTTTTAAATCCTTCAATATCGCCTTCGTGAAATGGATCTTCTATTGATGTAATAGGGTATAATGTCATAAGGTTTGCATAGTACTCAATAAGCTCTTCTGTTGTTAGAATTTGCCCGTCTATGGTGTATTTTTTATTTTTATAAAATTCACTCGCTGCTATATCAAGAGCGATTGATATTTCAGTATTTGGTTTGTACCCCGCCTCTTGAATGGCTTGCACTATGCAGTCTAATGCTTCATTTGCTGTGTTAAAATGTGGCGCAAAACCACCTTCGTCCCCCACTGCCGTTGAATGTCCAGACTTACTTATAACGGACTTCAGTTTGTGAAAAACCTCCGTTCCGGCTCTTAATTTTTCTGCGAAGGTATCAAAGCCATGTGGAACAACCATAAATTCCTGTATTGCAAGGTTATTTGAGGCATGCTCTCCGCCGTTTATAATATTCATCATTGGAGTTGGTAGAGTGTCGGCATTTTTCCCACCAATATATTCAAAAAGAGGCATTTGTGCATCCTCTGCTTTTGCATGCCAACATGCAATTGATGTTGCTAATATTGTATTTGCTCCAAGGCGAGACTTATTGTCCGTCCCGTCAAGCTCTATTAACAATTCATCAATGTTGTCGTGTATATCAAGACCTTCTAATGCTGGCGCTATTTCAGTGTCAATAAATTCTATCGCTTTTTGTACCCCTTTACCGTTATAACGAGCTTTATCCTCATCTCTAAGTTCATATGCTTCCTTTGTGCCAGTTGATGCACCAGATGGGGCAATTCCCCTTGCTGTAATACCATTTTCTAGAATAATGTTAACTTCTATCGTTGGGTTTCCACGAGAATCAAGAATTTCAATTCCATAAATTTCTTCAATGCAAGAATCTGACATAAAACATAATATTTAGATTAATCTAAAAAATGCATCATATTTCAATTGTCAACTATTCAATATATAAAATAAACTAAAACTATCTATACCCAATGGTAATATTCAAACCCTGACAAGTCATGACATTAGAAGATTGCGACCCTGCTTTCGGCGGCAATAACCTAGTCTATCATTAACGAGCATAATAGATAAATTATTTCCCTCACTATATTTATTTTGGAAAAATGCCATAAATATACTGTCACTTTTAAGAAAGTGTCAGTCTAAAGTTATTTGTATATTATATAAATGTAAGTAACTATCTTTTTGTTTTATACCAAGTATTTGGTTTAAGTATACACTCAATAAGTGCCTGTGCAATCGGCACAACATACATTATAGTATAAAAGCCGTAAAACAACGTTGGAGCAATAAAGTTGCGCCGTCTCAATTCACGAAATGAGAATAAAAGCACAAGCGGAGACAAAAGAAACATTATAACACCTGCGATGAAAAATGACAACACAATAATATTGCCACCTCTATAAAAAATTGCCAATAAAAGACATGAAATTACCGTTACAGTATTGTGAAGGAGCACAAGAAATACCCAAAAAATATCTACAATTCTAACGCTGCCAGCACCATTAAACAAAAAGGATATTGCGGTCAAAATATGACCCTTTGCCCACCTGACTCTTTGATTTTTTAGGTTTAACAAGTTGGGTATTGGACGCTCCTTCGTTTGAAACATCGGTACGAACCTTACCTTTGCATTTTCAAGAAACATTCTCAGCCCAAGCTCAGCATCCTCTGTTACATTTAATGGATTCCACCCGCCGACGCTTCTAAGGTAAGAGACTTTAAAGTGGTTACTCGTGCCACCAAGCGGTATTGGTGCTTTAAAATACATAAGAACCGGAAGTAACCTTTTATACCACACCAAGTAGTCAATTTTTTGCCACACATCCAAGGCGTTGGATTGCACGACAAACTCTAAAGGAAACTGAATACAGTGACAATTGAATAGGCGAAACTCATTGAAGGCAATGCTTAGCTGCTTGCTATGCGGCCTATCTTCTATGTCATAAATAACGATAAACTCACCCTTGGCAAACTCCAAACCATAATTACATGCCCGTGGCTTTGTTAGTGGAGGGATAAACGGAATGTACACTACCTTTTCGTACACACGCAACTGTGTACTTGCAAAGTAATTATACGCACGCACATCAATACTTTCACACAAATATAAAACCTCAATATTTTCATAGTCCAAGTTAGCAATGCTTACCCTAAGATCGTCAATATCCGAGTCAACTTCGCCAAACATCGGAACGAGTATGGTGTACATAGGTTTGCGTTCAAGTGAATACGTGCTAAATTCACCCCGCACACGAACTGCATGACCAAGGACGATGATGAATATTTTTACCACACCGACAGATAGTAAAAACAAACTCCAACCACATAGAAAAAATATTAACATGTTCTACGTAGAACTACCTCCGGTTATTGCTCTATATTGCTTTACATACTGCAAATGCTCTTCATATGTTTTGGAAAAGTTATGCCCACCTTTGCCATTGGCAACGAAGTACAAAAACTTAGTCTCCCGAGGGTTCACAACGGCAATTATTGCCCGTTTAGATGGGCTTGCAATAGCACCCACTGGTAGACCTGAAATTTTATAAGTATTGTAACTACCAGATTGCCCAAGATCGTCCGTTGTTAAGACTATACCGCCAACTCTCTCACCGCCTGTCTTTTGATAAATAACCGTAGGATCTGTCTGCAATCTCATGCCAATTCTCAATCTATTTTTAAAAACTGATGCAATTATTCCCATCTCCTCAACCGTCCCTGCTTCCTTTTCAACGATTGATGCAAGAATTACAACATCATTGCGACTGCCGAGATAAAATCTTTCCCAGTCTATATCACTTAAAATGCCATCGAGAAAATCATCCATCCTTCTCCTTGCATGAAGAAGTACAATGTTGCGATGGGTTTGACATTTGTGCGTGTATGTATCAGGCAATATATCACCCTCCTTAATGTCACTCGACACACTGCCATAAAAGCCCGCATTGCCAGTTAATTGTTTTTTGTATTCATGTAAAGTGAGCCCCGGGATAAAAGAAATTGTACATTCGTCTGACGCACCCTTGACAATGCGACGTGCAAGGCTTAAAATACTTTCACCATCAACATAAGTGTAATTGCCAACCTTACCTTTTTTAGATAATATCACCTTGAGCAACGATGATGACGCACGATTAACTGCTCCACTATCTATGAGTCTACCAACTACCGAGCCAGCTGACATACCAGGTGCGACTATTATGATACCATCACCACTAACTCGCAATGTGTTAAAAAATATAATAGATGTAGGTATAGATAAAAATATTAATACCTTCAAGTACTTGTTCATAAGTTGTTTATAGTATAGTTATATTGGTACACACTACTAACAGTTACGATAAGATATCAACATATATTTTAAAGTTATGAACAGGTGATTGACACGCATATATACTATGCAATGTACACATACCATATATATTGCTTGATTTTCGCGCATTCAATGCAAAGTTATAAACATATATACATACATTATATATATTGTTAATTGTTTTATAAATACTAATGATAACACTAGGCATTGAAACATCTTGCGATGAAACATCTATATGTATATTGCAAAATGAAGCTATATTGTCACTAAAAACTTATACACAAGTAGATTTACACACTATATACGGTGGCGTTGTTCCAGAAATTGCATCAAGGGATCATTTGGCAAAAATACATAGCGTGTTAATGACATGTATGGTGGAAAGCGGCATTGAATTTGCGGACATTGATATTATTGCCTATACAGCAACACCAGGGCTTGCCGGTAGCCTATTAACTGGCATTATGTATGCAAGAGGTCTTGGACTGTCCATGTGTATACCATGTGTGCCGGTAAATCACATACATGGTCATATGTTTACATGTGGATTGACCGACGGTATTGTGTGTAACTTTTTATGCTTGCTATTATCTGGCGGGCATACGGGTATTTACAAGGTTAGTGGGGTTGATGAAATTGAGACGCTTGGAAGCACGATTGACGATGGCGTTGGTGAAGTGTTTGATAAGCTTTCCAGAGCTATGGGCTTTGGCTACCCAGGCGGTGCAGTTGTTGAATCACTTGCAGAGCATGGAGATGGTGAGGTGTATAAATTTTCAATTCCCCTACTTGGGAGGGACGGGTGTGATTTTTCGATGTCCGGATTGAAGACGCAATTTTTAAAGGCAATGCAGTCAGCCCTCGGTGGTGAAAGTTTAAAGTATGACGATGTAATGTATGTTTTAAATGCAGGCTTTGGAAGTGTTCCACATGGAACTTGCAAAGCTCTTGCGGACATTTGTGCATCTTTTCAGGTTACAATTGTTAATGTTATTTTAAATAGATTATCGCGTGCAATGTCTACTTGCTCACTGCGAGACTTGGTGGTGTGTGGTGGCGTGGCATCAAACTCCTTCATTAGGTGTAAACTTTCAGATTTTGCTGGTGAAAATGGTTTAAATTTGTATATTCCCGATCCACATTTGTGCACGGATAATGCAGCGATGATTGCCTACCTTGGACGCCTGAGGTACATCAGTGGTAATTCTTGATGAATCTGCTTAAAAAGGCTATGGTTATTGATAATGTTATCCCTAAACTCGTAATTTGATTTGTCAGTCCGCCCCCATCTATAACTTTAATAATCTCCGGAATGGTGTATGAAACAATTAGGAATGCTATAGTTTGTATGACTTTTGTGCTTGCGTTTGAGGACCTTGTGTTTGTTGTTGCTAGTAACTGTGTGAATGTAATAAGTGTTGCAGCAAATAGAGATACATACACCTGAAGTTTATCTACAATGTATGCAATAGTGCGTTTGCTTGAATTTTTTTCATGAACAATATTTTGTATAATTTTTACTAAGGCGGTAAATAGATTTGTGTGTGTGGGACTTGTGCTGTTACGAAGGTTGTTAAATGTTGTGGTGTGATTTAAACCTTGTATCTCTATTTTTTCAACATCACCCAGTGTGTTTCTTATGAAGAATGACAATATTTTTTTGTCCGGTTGAGCTATGATGAAGGGGTTTTGATATAGCGTGTAGTTCGTAAGGAAGCTGTTTTTTATAGAGTACACTTCTATACTACTGGCTGTAAAACTATTTTTGTGTGGCTTTACATTTTTCATGTGGTAAAATTCTCCAGATGTTGTTCCGTGGTTTATGTGTAAGTTTTTTATCCACATTGTTGGGATATTTTCCCTGCTGTGTGTGTTTAAGTTTTGCGAAGTGCGTTGGTCTCTTGACAGTACCGAGTGAATGACGCACAGTAGTAAGACTGATTTTGCCACTTGAATTAATATAAAAGTAAAGCTACCTTTGTATATTGTTATGATTTGCATTTGTGACGTTGTTGACAGGTACATTATCGTCCATATACATGAAAGTGATACCACGAAAAATAATGCCTCGTTTACGAAGTTTGCCCCGTGTTTTGCGGATATAGTTATGAGATTTAAATGACCTTTAAAGCCGTGTGGGTGTGATGCATTGTGTGCCATTTCGATAAACATCGAAAGTGAGAACGCAAGAAGGGTTATGATTGCCAACTTCACAATAAAGGTTTTCTGTATATATCTACCTAGTACCATGCAATCTTTTAAGTGTTGTTGTGAGGTATTTGTACATAATGAATGTTTGTGCGAAATTGCCTACATTCTGTACGGTGATGTTGCCCTGTGCGTGTAGTGATTCTTTTAATTCACTAATATTGTTGTTTATTTCACATATATTCCCCTCTTCAAGCATAATGAAGGTTTTTTCTATAAAGCCCAATGGAAGATTTACGCTATCAATTGGGGTGTTGAAAATTTTTAGAATCGCCTCACCTCTAGATATTTCGCTATTTATGCAGCTGTACGAGTGTGTAACATCTAGAGACTTTTGTGCATTTGGATTTGGTGAGTCTGGATGGTGTAATTTTTGAAGCTCTAAAAATCTGCGATCAACCTCTTTTGTGTCAATGGAAAATTGAATTGGTATGCTAAATATTTCAAATGGATTTTTTTCTAGCATTTTTTTTACGAACGGTTATGGTGTATACAATTGGTACGCAGTGTGATATTATGTAAAACAAGCATATGGCATCAATTGGTGCTTCGTTGTTGTTTGCGATACTGTAAAATATAAGCGATATACATAGGCAAGATACCATTGCGTTTAGTATTACAATTTGTGCCACAAGTCCCCTTCCAGACAAAGATTTCAATGAAACGAGTATAGTTGAAATCATTAAAATAGTGGTTATTAAGTTTTGCAGCACCATGTTGTTGGTTTTTCAGTTAAATCCACTTTTGCATTTTCCTTCGGTGTCAAGGCCGTATTTACATTCGCATACATCCCCTGTTCCGTCTCCACCTGCACCAGCGTCACCGACAAAAACTCGCACAAGCTTTCCAGATGACAATGTTAGCGAAGTTCCTATTCCAAGTGATATTACGATTCCCCATGATATCTTACCTATAAAAAACCCTATGCCAGTTATTATAAACAAAAGTGTTATTATTGCCTTTGTAATGCCACTAGTTATTACTTTGTAAGCACGGCACGCTGTTGAAGCAATTGGGTTGTTTTCCGCCATCTCAAGCCTTTTGTTTGTTGTTTCATCGACGGCATACGTTGGTGCTGATGTTAAAAATAACACTGCTATAGCTGCAAGTAGTTTCATTTTGTAAAAAATCTAATTACAAATTTATGGTGCATTTTTTTTGAAAGTCAATTGTTATTTTTGTGAACATTACTTGCTAGGTACAATGATATTGCAATAGATTGAATTGATATGCCGACAACAATTGCCGTAAGCATAAGGACTGATGGAAGTGGGTCTGTGTATATTGCTGTTTGCTTGGCAATACTGTGGATTGGTGCGGACGAATTTTCTTTGTAAGCTAGTGTTATGAATAGCACAATTAGTGAGTTTGATGCCATTGCGAAAGAGATGATTTTTCTTAGGTAATTTTCCCAGTATAGAAGACCAAATAGACCAAGGGATAGAGATAGTGCAAATGCGATATATCCAATTTTAAACATATTTTTATTGTATTAAATTATTGATGTACCTTTTTATGTCATCTGGTAGATGGGTGCTGTTGTATTTAATTTGCAAACCATCTTGCTTGCATTTTCTAACTTCTGCAACAGCCTTAATCCATTCTTGTGAATTACCACTAAAAGCTTTAACTTTGTGAAGGGTCTCCATGGAGTTATTCAGTGAGTTTTGTATATTTGGGCTTTTATTTGATGATACCATTTGATGGATTTCCTCACATATAAAAGGGCAATATGGCGAGAATGCAACCGTTATGCATTGTAAAGTAAGGTATAGAGTGTGAATTGCGGACTGTCTGTCATTTTCAATTGTGGTAATTTCACTTTGCGAGAGGTTGGCATCCTTGTAAATAAAAGCCTTAGTCCCATAGTACCTAACTTTAATAAATTCTAGGTAGTTGTCGCACAAGGCATCCCAAAAGAAACCATCGATAGCTTTGCGTGCATGAAAGTATTTAAATTCATTAAGTTTTTGCGAGTATTCCCTGATGGACTTTTTTAGCTCGTCTATAATCCACAAGTCGGTTTCGTGTGTAATTTTTACCGTATCAACATGTGGGGGGCATTCATTTTGTGTTGCAAATTTTAAGCAATTCCAAAGTTTTGTTGTGAATTTTTTTCCAATGTCAAGTCTGTCTTCACTGTATGCGGAGTCCGTGCCAAGCGGTGTGCTTGAGCACCAGTGGCGGATTACATCTGATCCGTGTTTTTTTATAAGATTTGTAGGGTCTGGTGCATTGCCCTTTGATTTACTCATTTTTGATTTATCACTTGCAAGGCACCAGCCAGAAAGTGCAATGTTTTTCCATGGGATATGTTGTTTTTTTTGCAAAATATTTTCACTTATTGCAAATTCCGTGTTGCGTATTTTGCCAATAGACTGACCGTCTCCCTTTGTATTGCAAGAATGCAAGGTAGATTTTAATAGTGTATAAAATGCCCAAGTTCTAATAATTTCATGAGCCTGAGTTCTTAATGAGAATGGTAAATTTTTTGCCAAAAGTGAACCTTTCGCAATTTGAGGTGTAAGAGACGATGTGAACCATGTATCAAAAACATACTGAAATTCTAAATTTATCACCTCGTCTTTTAGTTCAGCAATGTCACCGTAATACTTCGCTGAATAGCCTGTGCTGTTTTTTTGCACATCTCCAACTTCTTGTGAATTGTGAATTCCTTGCGGAAA
Organism: uncultured Rickettsiales bacterium; assembly: GCA_905480015.1. Classification (GTDB taxonomy): domain Bacteria; phylum Pseudomonadota; class Alphaproteobacteria; order Rickettsiales; family Deianiraeaceae; genus CAJQOT01. The sequence continues at coordinate 21,854 of CAJQOT010000079.1, forward strand.
TATAAATTCATAGCTTTTATTGTTGTGCGTGCATACATAATAAGGAATTTCAATGCCAAAGTATCTATTTCTTGAAATGCACCAATCTTGATTTAACCCCTCAATCCACTTTAATAGCTTTGTTTTCATGTGCGATGGAGTGAAGGAAATTTCCTCCGCAGAGTTAAGTAGAAAGTTTTTAAATGGTATTGTTTTTATATACATTTGCCTTTGATGTATTATTTCAAGGGGCTTTCCAGACCTTTCCCCACACTTTACCGAGTGCATAATTTTATTTTCTTTTGTTATTAGTTTTTTATCTTTTAATGCATCTACAATTTTTTTACGGGCATTTACAGTGCGTAAAAACTTTCCAGTTTCTATATTTTGAAAGAATTCATGACACATTTCTCCGTTTTCTTGTATTAAAACTTTTGGAGTGAGATTGTGTTTTGCTATCCACTCAACGTCCGTCCAGTCTCCATAAGAGCAACACATTACAACTCCCGTTCCTTTGTCCATTTTAACTGTTTCGTCTGCAATAAATGGTACATTGTGATTAAATAATGGGGATTTTAATGTTTCCACATCGGCGAACCTTTTGTCCTCTGGGTGGTATAGCACTGCAACGCACGCTGGAAGAAGCTCTGGGCGTGTTGTCATAATTTCAACAGACTTGCCGCTTATTGTACATGAAAATGGAATGTAATATTCGCAACTTTCCATTTCTTTTTCCTCTATATCTGCCTGTGCGAGGGCGGTTTTATCCTCAACATCCCAGTAAACTGGTGAATTTTTAAGGTAAATCAACCCCTTGCTGTATAAATCTGAAAATGACTGCAAAACTATACTTTCTGCTGTCTTTGATATAGTTTGGTATTTAAGTGACCAATCGTACGAGATCCCTATTGAGCGAAAAAGTATTTCAAATTTACTTTCTATGTCTTTAATTGTTTCATAACATTCTGCGGTAAATTCGTCTTTCGTACAGTTAATGCCTACTTTTTTACCAGTTTTCTTTTCAACAAGCCTTTCCGTTGGAAGTCCGTTGTCGTCAAACCCTATTGGGTAAAAAACATTTTTTCCGGAAATTCTGTTGTATCTGGCAATAATGTCTGCTTGAACGTATGAAAATATATGACCCATGTGCAGTTGTCCTGAAACGGTTGGTGGTGGAGTGTCAATGGAGAATGTCTCGCTGTGAGAATTTGCTTGAAAATGATATATTTTTTTACTTTCCCATAAAGTGTGTATAGCCTCTTCTTTTTTTGCGAAATCAAAGAATTTGGATAATTTTTTTTGCTCAGATTTATCACTACTCATAGGGTATTGTTATTTTTTTTTATTTATATTTGCAATTATAGTTATGCATAGTAGAATTTAAAAAGTAAAGATTTTGATTTACCATGAATCCAGTTCAATGTTTTGTTATTAATTTACCAAAAGATCATCACCGAAAAAAAAGTATAATCTCACAGTTTGAGGGTGGGAATAATATTGCACAGTGTAATGTTATTGAGGCAATTGATGCATTAAATAGTGACGAAGTGAAAAAAATTTACAGCGAGGTACAGGATCAAAGTATTAAAAAGTATGGACATATTTTAACTATGGGGGAGGTTGCGTGCTTTTTAAGTCATCAAAAAGCTATGAAGGAGTTTTTAAAGACAGATGGTAAGGTTGCTATTATTATGGAAGACGATGCCGTTATAATGCCAGTATTTTGGAAAAATATTCAAAATCTTTCGTTGTTTTATAGTGAAAATTTAGAGGGTGTTATGTTAAACCTTCGCCCCCATAAGAGAAAAAAATATTTCACTATAAACAATTTTGATGATTTTAGCATTGTAAAGCATGTAAGGGTTGCAGCGGGTGCGGTTGGGTATATGGTTTCCCGAAAAGTTGCAGAGGAGTTGATTGCTCAGCCAATTATTTTGAGTTACGATAAAATGCTCCAAAGGTTTTGG
>CAJQOT010000080.1 GCA_905480015.1 uncultured Rickettsiales bacterium
CAATGCCGATGTCACAAACAGATCATGTTGGTGAAAAAACAGAAGACCGCGATTACAATTAACCAGAGATGTTCTCTCAATCGCTGTCGCACGCGATTAACAAAGGCCACATTATCCCCGGCAACATCGAGGCCGAACATAAATAGCTTGCAATGCACGACAACCGACTCATCCGTTATCCACCTGGCCGTGTTTGCAAGGTTGTTACAGCAATCATATTAAACTTGATTTACCTGAATTGGACGCACCAAAAAATGCTACATGTGGTAAATCTAAAGTTTTTTTAACGGATGGCATTGCATCGGTAGAAAAAATACTTAAATAGTATTCAAATCCATTGGATACAATGTCCTTTATTAACATTGTCTTTAAAAAGCACTAGAGACATTTCTTTTTTGTGCTGCTTTTAATGCTCTTGCTCGCATAACACGCATAGAAACCTTAATTTGCTTTCTTTTTTGATTAGTTACAAAAAAACGCTTTTGCCTGTATAGACGAATTACATTGTCTTGTTGTAATTGTTTCTTTAGCTTAATATAAGCTTGCATTATTTTATTATTCTGAACTGCTATTGTTACTGCCATCTATCTATTAGATAAAATTATTTTACAGTAAAATACTAATTATAAAGTTTATGTTTTGTCAAGCTTTTTTAATATTAGGCGGTAATTATATACAATGTTGACCTACTTTTATAATTAACTCACTCACCAAATTGTATTTTTTAAAAAACCATATTTTTCTAACCAATAATAAATAAGGAATGAAAAAAACACTAGATTTGACTTCAATAACTGCATTGTATTAATAACTAAGGATTAATCATCCTATTATTTTAATTCATCATTTTTAAACAATGTATAAAAGGCAAAAGAAAGAAAACACAGCTATTCACATAAATTTTAGATTCTCAATCTATGCTAACTTACTATTAAAAATTCATAGCAAAGCCAATACGAAGTGCAAGCGGAGTATAGTTTATATTGGATATTATACCTGTTCCATCTTCATTTGTCAAATCTAAGCCTGAAAAATAATTATATTGCAAATCACCAAAGATATAATATTTATCATTGATATCATATTTACTACCCAATGTTAATCCATAACCTATATCTCCACCAGATGAATATGATTGCTCTGTACTGCTAGATTCAAAATCTATATCAATTTCTTCTGTAATTAGAAGTGATAAACCAACATAAGGTTTAAATCCCTTAATTGCATTAAAGTTGTAATAACTTGCAAGACCAAAAATATTTGAAGCAAAATTACCATTTTGATTTGCAAGAGATCCACTTGTAGAACCATTATGTTCATTTGATGTATAAGACCACCATAGCTCTGCAGACCATTTATCATTTATTTTGTGCCCAATAGCCATACCAGATGTAAATCCATTATCTAAGTCAGTGTTTAAATTAGGTTCACTTGTTAAGTTAAAACTCTGGCTACTCATCGTTGTCAAACCTCCGTAAATACTTGCATAATACTGACTATCATTAGCAAAGCAGAAGTGAGAGAGTAAAGCTGGAACAAAAAATAAATTGTCAAGAACAAAGAAATTGATGGTAAAAAGGCACTAATTGAGAAAGTATTTCAATCTAATGGCAACAAAGGAGAGATCGATATTGCAGAATATCAAAGTGAAATGAATAATATTAATGATTTATTATTAAATTTCTCTGAATCATATAATAATGGCAATAAAGAATTATAACGTCACCCTATTTTGCTAACTAGATTGCACTGTAATAATAAATTGCGTAATATTTCTTGACTTTTATACCATAATTTTTGTTTTTAAATTACTTTAATTCATTTGCATGAATCCTTTAAAATACTTTACATGGTTTGCGGGAATATTGTGCGTTATAGTATGTGTTGTTTTTTTTCTCTCTACGCGAACGTACTCAATACATAATAAATATACAAATTTTTTTTCTTCAATATATAGAAAGATTGATTATGTTGAAATAGTGGGAAATAAATTAATATCGACAAACACCATTACCAATGCACTTTATGATTTAACCTCAGAGGATAAATTTCTTCTAAAAAAAAAGGTGGACATTGTGCGGTCATTAAAAAAAATACCGTTAATCAATGAGGTTCGTCTAAAATATACATTGCCATCAAAATTGTTAATCACTATTATTGAACGACAACCCTTAATGTTTTACCATGGGAAATATCATAACATTGTTATTATTGATACAAAATTTAATGAATTTTCTGATGATACAGTCGATGTTGCAAGTTTGATTTATATTCGTGGGGAGTATAAAAAAGATAAAATTCATGATTTTTTTATGTTATTGCATAAATTTCCCTTACTTTATGAAAATTTAACAGAAATTGAGGACTTTTATGGGTATCGATATAATATAGTTTTGAATAATAAATTACAAATTTTATTGCCTGAAAACTCTCCTGAAAAATCACTGCAAAAATTACAAGAATATATTATTCGTTATAATTTATTAAAAACAGCAGTATACCGTATAGACTTCCGCCATCCAAATAAAGTATTTCTTGGTATTGATAAAAATAAAACAGTATACAGGCCTGAAAAGAATAAGTATATAATATACAAAGATCACACAAGAAATGATAAATATCGTAAAATTATAGAAAATGCGATCTCTAAAATATAAACCCAAAATAGGCAGATAACCATTCTATTTTGAGTAACATTTTACATTATGGTTTTATAATTTTAAATAGGATGGTGCGTTTATATATTGACATATTTATTAATACATTAAATATTAATTATATTAATGTAATTTGTTGCAATGTCTCTATCATTCAAACATCTTTTGAACACCCAACAGTTGAATAATATAGATATAGAAAAAATTATAACACTCTCTCATCAATATAAAGCAGACTTCACCGCAGGAAAGCGTGCATGGAATACTCATTCTAGCTTTATTTTATCTACTCTGTTTTTTGAACCAAGTACAAGGACAAGGTTCTCTTTTGAAAGTGCAATGTTGCGTCTTGGTGGTAAGGTAATTTCCCTTGAAAATGGAGCATCTTCGTCTTTAACGAAGGGGGAATCTTTACAAGATACCGCACGCGTAATAAGTGGATACGCAGATATTTCTGTAATAAGACACCCAGACAAAGGTAGTTCTGATATTTTCGCAGAATATTCCTCTATTCCAGTAATTAATGGCGGAGATGGATCCAATCAACACCCAAGTCAATCATTGGCTGATTTATTCACCATCAAATACTCTTGCAAAACCCTCGATAACCTCACAATTGGCATTGTAGGGGACTTAAAACACAGCAGAACGGTGTATTCATTGTTATACCTCCTAAGTGGTTATACAAATAATACATTTATATTAACTTCTCACCCATTATGCAGGCTAAGTATCGAAAAAATCAATATTCTAAAATCAAGGGGTGCGAATATTATTGAAACAGAAGAATTAAACCTTATAAACATTGATGCCCTCTACGTTGTAAGAGTTCAAAAAGAAAGATTTACCAACCACGATGAATACCATTCTGTTAAAAATAAGTATGTCATTACAAAAGAAATGTGTGAGAATAGCAAGGCAATTATTTTACACGCTTTGCCAAGAATAAATGAAATTCATCCATCAGTTGATTCCCTACCACAAGCACTATATTTTACGCAAGCACACAATGCTGTTTTTGTACGCATGGCACTTTTAACTCTGTTATTGTAAATGTTTTGAACAACATAATTGATGCCCCTCCTACGATAAATGCTCAAAACCTTTATTTGCAATGCGAAATGGACAATTCACCAGTTTAAGACCATTGCCGTTTATTACTCTACCAATTTTTATTGCATTGTATTCGCTATTCGTTGTGAATACAATATTATAATCATCGCCAAAAGATAGCTGTTCTTCTTGTCTTTCATTTAAAGAAAATGGAAGGAGATTAAAATCAATTTCACAACATTTTTTAGAAGCAAAAGCCATTTTTTCTACATCTGCAAGTAATCCATCGGAAATATCCATACTTGCATTTATATATGACCAATCTACAAGCGTAGAAAGGCTTGGCATAAGGTATTCCTTTGCATGTTGTGTTGTATTGTTAGAAAGTTTACAGTCCTCATAACCGAAAAATGCAGAGCCAATATTTTTGGTAATATATATTGCATCACCAATTTTTGCACCAGAACGCAGTATATTTCTTTCAACTTTTGCAAACACCGTTACAATAATCGTAATATTATTGCCATGTGAAGAGGTGTCACCCCCTATTAAATCCATTTTATATTGAGAGGTAAACTCTTTGAACCCATCAATTAAAGTATTAAATTTAGTAAAACCTTGCGGTAGAATAATATTTAACATATACGCAAATGGATTACCTCCTTTGGCGGTGACATCAGAAACAGAACGAGCCATAGCCTTGTATGCAATATATTTTGGATTAAGATTTCCTAAAATATGCACCCCTTCAATTGTTGTATCTGTATTAACAATGATTCCACTAGAAATGCGAGAGATGTCGTCTTGTAAATTAAAGGAATTGGGGTTTTTGTTTGTCAAACAACGGAGTTTTTCTATAAATTTTGCCTCACTCATTGTTTTTCAAGAATTCATTATATTCGTTGCAAATGTGTTTCTTCAATATGCTATCCATATGCAAGCAATTAATATTATTGACTGCACCAAACAGTGCATAAAGCAACATTTTATTCTTCCATTTTTTATTAACAAATTGCATTTGGAAATATACATCGTAAATACTACGAGACAAAAAATCTTCCGCTGTATGAATTCCTAAATGAATTAATGACTGTTCGACTTTTTCACCAATATTCATAAGTGACGACGGATTCATTTTATTAAACCTTCCAATGAAGATAAAACCTTTCTTGCGTGCTCCTTAACTTGTACGGCCTTCCATCTTTTTAAAACAACACCATTTTGAATAATAAATGTAGAGCGAATAATACCAATGTACTTTTTTCCAAAATTCATTTTTTCACCAATGGCACCAAAAGCATTGCAAACCGTGCCATCGACATCTGCAATTAATGGTATAGAAAGATTGCATTCTTGAGTAAATTTTTGATGAGAAGTATCGTCATCTTGTGAAACACCATAGACTTCAGCACTAAGTTTTTTAAATTCAGGTAAGAGTTTTGAGAAATCTTGTGCTTCAATTGTACAGCCAGGGGTGTTATCTTTTGGGTAAAAGTACACTACAAACAGACCTTTTTGAAATTTAGCAACTTCAACAGACTGACCAACATCAACCATAAAATAAATAAAACTTATGGATAAGTAATTTTATCATTTATTTTAAAGTCAAGAACTTAGGTTGTATTGATCTTTCACTTCAATCACTACTTAACATCTATATGTTGAGTATTCTCTTGTTAATACCACATATGCTTACAATGTACTGTAATATAATTACACAATAATCAACGCATTGCAATCAAAATATTCTTTTTAGAATTTTAATTGACATTATCAAGATATATTAACTATAATTTATATTAAATATGCCACCATAGCACAGCTCGGTAGTTGCGCGCCCTTGGTAAGGGCGAGGTCTCGGGTTCGAATCCCGATGGTGGCACCATTGCTTACAATGAAACAGTTACCTCAATGGCGGAAGTTTTTGAATAATCTTTATTCACTTTTTATGGAGCTCGCTAAAATTCTCATTGTAGTGTCCGTATTCGTACAGTATAATGGCGATATAAGAAATACTTGGGAAGGAGATTAAACGCTCATACAATGTTTATAATTATATGCATTAATAAAAATGCTTGATTATTTTATTTGACACACTCTCTTATGAGCTATATTCAACAAGCTATATGAAAACATTTTTAGTATATTCAAAAAAACCTATAAAATTTATATTTTCAGTAAAGGACATTGCCAATATTGAATTTGTGAAGTATGGAATGCATTGGCTATATTTAATTGATATAATCAATATTTTGTACACTCTAAAAAGAAAGTTCTTCGCTATTGCCGCTTTTATTATAGCAATATACATTCTTGTAGACAATATCTATCTTCAAACATTTCTTATGCTAGCATTATCTTCCATTGCGTACATTTTGGAAGGCATTTTCCTGAAACATAGGAAATATAATATGGTTGCCACAATTGAAGCTAAAAATGCAAATCAAGCCAAAGAGTATTTTATAAAAGAATACATTTTACCACATAATCGTACTTTTATCTCAAAGTAAATGCATAAGGCATTATTTCTTGACCGTGACGGCGTTATTAACAAAGATTACGGGTATGTCCACAAAGAAACGCAGCTTGAATTTATAGATGGTATTTTAGATATCTGCAAGAGTGCCATACGCAGGGGTTATTTAATTTTTATCATTACCAATCAGTCTGGCATTGGTAGAGGATATTATTCTGAAGAACAATTTTGGGATTTTATGAAAGTTATTCAAAGGCACTTTAACGAATATGGAATTAATTTTACAAAAATTTACTTTGCACCACATTACAGACACTCTCAAAATTCTAACTATTTACATGGCGTGGAATTTCGCAAACCAAATATAGGTATGATTGCACAGGCTCAAAAAGAATTTAATATTGACTTAAAACACTCAATTCTTATTGGAGACAAACAGTCTGATATTCAAGCTGGATTAGGAGCTAAAATCGGAAGAAATATTCTTTTTCGTGGTCAATTTACCAATATTTTTTAAGAAATTATAATTCTGCTTGACAATTACACCACATCTCATTTATTGCACCCATACTATGGGTGATTAGCTCAGCTGGTAGAGCACTTCTCTTACAAAGAATAGGTCGTTGGTTCGAATCCGACATCACCCACCATTCCCAAACCCTTATTATACAAGGCTTTGCGGTGTTTTCTAAAAATTTAGAAAGTGTTAAAAATACTCTCTTGTCCGTTCCTTGTCCGTAT
>CAJQOT010000081.1 GCA_905480015.1 uncultured Rickettsiales bacterium
TATAATAAACCATTTGCATCATAATCCTCCCCCAATTAATTGAATTAACGGTAGAAATATTGCTATTTTTCTGGTTTGTAATTTGCTTTACAATGCTTTGGCAGTCATCAAAAGTGCCATCAATTGCAATGTTTAAAACATTCTTCGCGTGAACGGTAGTCATTTGTTTGCGTTGGAATTCTGTAATTTTTCCCTTTGGGTGAAGTACAATAATTTTAATATTTTCTTTTTCTGCAAAAGCATGGATAGCTGCGGAGCCTGTGTCCCCTGATGTTGCGGTTAAAATATTTAGCTTTTTCCCTGTTTGGGAAAGTGTGTATTCAATGATATTCCCCAAAAATTGCATTGGGTAGTCTTTAAATGACAAAGTCGGACCATGAAATAATTCTGCAACAAAAAGATTGGGCTCGAGAACTTTTTTTTCAAATACCCTATGAGTAGTGAAGTTTATGAGTGATTTTTCTACAATATTTTCAATGTCATTTTGTGGTATTTCAGTAAATATACTTATAATTTTTTCAGCAATTTCACTATACTGCATGCCTTGAAAGTCTTTTATGGTGATATTTGGCAATTGTGTTGGAATATATAAACCACCACAAGGTGCATTGCTTGCAAGGACAATTTCTGCAAATGTTTTCTGTATTGATTGATCCCTCGTGGTGTTATAAAACATTCATACTTGAATATACTTAAATATTTTGATAATATCTGAAAGGACTGCCATTGAAGTAACCTCAATACCAGCACCAGGCCCTTGTATAACAATAGGCGTTTTATTATAATATTCAGTTGAAAACACAATAATATTGTCCGTCTCTGAAACGCTACCAAGTGGAGAATTCTGCGGCACAGCAAGAACTTTTGCTGAAGCCTTACCATTTTCCAGTAAACAAATATACCTTAAAACTTTACCTTCTTTTATTGCATTTTTGTGCATTTCACCAAGGATTGTATCTTGCTTATGGTATTTTTCAAAAAATGAGTTATCAAAACTGCCACCCTCAAGCTCCTTTGGTACAAGGCTTTCTATTGTAATATCTTCGTAATTCATCTCAAGCCCTGCCATTCTTGCAAGAATTAACACTTTGCGTGCGGCATCGGCTCCACAAAGGTCATCCCTTGGGTCGGGTTCTGTAAATCCCTGCTCTCTTGCTTCTTTTACAATTTCTGAAAATGGTTTTGTTCCATTGTAATTATTGAAAATATAACTTAAAGTACCAGAAAATATTCCCTCAATTTTTTTAATTGTGTCGCCTGTGTGGAGCATATCTTGCACTGTGGCAACAACGGGCAAACCAGCACCAACATTTGCCTCATAAAGGAAATTTACCCCATATTTTGCACAATTTGTATGAATTTCTTTATATTGTTCAAACGGAAGGGAATTTGCCTTTTTACTTGCCGAAACAATGTGAATGCCATTTTTTATGAAATCTATATACCTTTCCGCCAGTTCATCACTAGAGGTTAAATCTACAAAAATAGGATTTGGCAATTCAAAACGAGTAATATTGTGCAAAAGTTCGTCAATATTTTGATATTTAATTGCAGAGCTTTCAAAGTTTTCAATGGTAGTTTGTGCGTCCATTGCCTCTGGGCTAATAAAATACTTCGTGCTATTAGCAATGAAGTTAATTGAAAGAGACACGCCTTGTTTTTTAAAATAGTTCTCTTGTTTGTTAATCATTTTTAGAAGACCCTTTGAAACATTTCCATAACCAAATATACAAAGAGACACATGATTGCTTTTCAAAAAACACATTTTGTTAATTTCATTCATTACATAATCTGTTTTACCAGATTCAATAGAAAAGGAAATATTTACTTCTGAAGCATTTTGAGCAATAGTGTGAATATTTACCCCCTTACTTCCAAGGTAAGAAAACAAAGTACCTGCTGTACCTGTTTTTCCAATTATACCATTGCCAATTACAGACACAATGGACTGGTCATCTAATATATTGTACGAAAACAATCCCTTTGATATATCTACATTAAAGCGAGCATCAATGTAACTTTTAACTTTTTCAAGATGATACTTCTTCACCGCAAATGAAATAGAACTTTGCGAAGAAGACTGCGATGTTATATAAATTTTAATATCACCCTTGTAACAAAAACATATAACTTCACTAAAATGACTAAGAAGTGCATCGCTTTCTGTGTGTGTAAGGGTAATAATTGCAATGTCCTCAACGCATGTTGCAATTTTTATATTACCATCGGTTTGTTTTGTGGAAATTGTTGTCTCTAAAACATTTCCATCAATTTCAATAACTTCAATTGTTGCATTTTTATTTTTCAAAGCAAGTAATTCTGTTTTTGTTAGACCATTAAAATTTAACGCAGGTGCCTCTAGTATATCTTGATAAGAAACTTCTTTAACAATTTGCGGGGAATTTATATATTTTTTATCAATATTATAAATATGCTTCCTGTGTTTTAAAAGAAGAACTTTCTTTAAAGTGTGTGGTGTTGTGCTATCTGCGTCTTTTGTGTAATATTGAACAAAATTCATTTGTCCATTTGTGTATTTATTCAGCAGTGTAAATGTAAAACGAGAGAAATATTCACGCATAATATTCACAAGGTTTTGCGTGAACTCTCCAGATAGCTCAACAAATTTAACAAGTGCCTCAGCATCGTGGTAAAACTTTTCTACAATAGAATTTATTTCTGATATTGAATTAAAAATACTCTTGTATTCAAGAACAATATTCCTTAACATTGTGTAGCAAGATGTATCTTTAATTTTTGCAGCTTGAAGAATGGTGATTAAATTTTTATTTGCATTTTGTGAAATAGTAACAAAAATTAAATCTGGATTTGTCTTTTCCAGTGTTTGAATTAGCAAATCAACACTTTCTTTATTTATTATGCATGTTGGGTCGATTTTTGCAATACAAGACATACGATAAACTAAATAAATTGACAAAACGATTTCTTACCCAAAAAGGTTTTTTTTTATGATAAAACAATACATTGATGAAATTGAATTTGCAAGAAAAAACACATACATTTACATTGGTTGGAATGTCAGGCTCTGGCAAGACATCACTATCTCATAAACTTTCCGCAGACGGCTTTTTCCACTATTCAATAGACTATGAAATCGCCCATACTCATTTGAAGAGTAAAATTAAACAAAGCGTCGTTGAAAAAATTGCAAAGCAAAGTCCAACATTTTGCAACCTTATAGAAAAGTTTGCAATTAACTTAGAGCTATCTTTAACATTTGACGACCTTGAGATTATCACAATGTTTGCAATTCCTCAAAAGGAAAATGGAAAGGTAAATTTTGGGGAATTTTTGCACAATCAAGAACTTTATCGCATTGCAGAAATGCAGGCAACGCAGGAATTTCATTCTCGTGCAATAATTGCATTTGAAAACTACCAAGTTGATGGATTCATCAATGACACAACGGGCAGTATATGTGATGTAGCACTCTCTAATCCTGAATTATTAGGAAGTATAACACGCAATAGCCAAGTTATATATTTACAAACAACGCAGGAACATCAAGAGGTACTAATTGAGCGTTCTAAAAATACATTAAAGCCCATTTTATACAATAAAAACTTCTTTTACCAAAGCTTACAAGTATACTACAAAAAATCAGATTTTAACCATTCTTTTGAAATAGACCAAGAATTCTTCTTATGGATATTCCCAAAATTGCTTGAATTTCGACAAAAGTCGTATCAAGAGTTTGTTAACAAAACAAATGGTAAAACTATAAATGCCATGCTGTTTAACAAAGTACGCGACACAAGAGACTTCCTCGACCTAATTCATACATATTAAAAGTTACGGTGCTTCACATATTTTGGTAAAATATCGTGTTTATTTATCCATTAACTTCCATTTAGTAAAAGTTTGTAGGTCTATACCGTGCTCCATTCCAGAAAACCCAATTCTTAAAGGCATGAAAAATTGCTTTCCTTTGCGTTGCGGGTATTTGTCCTTTAATTCTTTAATAGACTTGCTCCATTGAATTCCCCAGTCCTCTTCTTTATTATTTTGTAGTATGTCTAGGTAGTCTATAAAAAATTCACCGTCTTCCTTTTTCATATCGTGATGATAAAACTCCTTCGATGACGCAACATTCCACCAATGATTAATATCCTCTAATTTTTTGATATTACCCTTAAAGTCGTCAAAAAATTCTTTTTGAATGTTACTTGGAAGGCGTTGTGAAATTTCATGAAATTCATAAGAATTTAAACATTTGGTATTAAAATTCTCTAAAACCTCATGTGTAAATGTTACCGTTGCCTTTGAATAGTTTTTAAAGTCAAACTGTTTAATTAAATCTTCCAATGGGAGAGTTGCATCAGTAAATGAAGATTTTCCAAGGTTTACAAGGAAATTCAAAATTGCTTTCTTTTCAAACCCATTGCTTGCAAGCTCACGAATAGCAAAACCTCCGACTCTTTTGGAAATCTTTCCTTCCTTTGCTTGAAAAAGAGGCAAGTGCAAAAATTCTATTTGCTTGTTTGTGTTAAATGCTGTGTTGAGTGCATCAAACATTTGGCTTTGCACCGCAGTGTTGGTAATGTGGTCTGCACCGCGAATAACATGCGAGACATCCATTGCAAAGTCGTCAACAATTGAGCAAAATGCATACATAAAGCTACCGTCAGCCCTTGTAACGATTGGGTCAGATATATTGCTACCTTGAAATACTATTTTACCTTGAACACCATCATTCCATGAAATTTCTTCATTGTTTATTTTAAAGCGAAAATATGGAACTCTACCTTCATTAATGTACTGTTTTTTTTGCTCTGCTGTTATTTTTAATGCGGTGCGGTCATAAATTAACGGCAACCCTCTTGAATTTTGTACTTTTCTTTTAACATCAAGTTCTTCCTTCGTCTCAAAACATTCGTATATTCTGCCTGTTTTGACTAATTTTTCCAGTGCATCTTGATACACATCCGTTCTTTGAGTTTGATAAATTGGTTCATTAGCAAATTCAATTCCAAGCCATTGAAGGTCTTCAATCATAGCGTTTTTATACTCTTCCTTTGTGCGAAGGGTGTCGGTGTCGTCAAAACGAATAATGTACTTGGCTCCGTATTTTTGTGCAAAAAGATAGTTTAAAAATGCAACTCTTGCATTGCCAATGTGTAGCATTCCAGTTGGCGATGGTGGGAACCTGACAAGTAAATTATTTTGCATAATATTTAATTAATTATTGAGGATTGCATTCCCCCTTGATTGTGCGTATGAAATGACTGAATGAACATCAAAAAAAAGTAAAAGAAAAATACAAGGTTAAAAATTGAAATCATCGGTGATTGTAAAGAAAAACTGCTGTGCCATATCCATATCATAGTACATAATGTGACACACGATTGTGCTCTATACATCCATACAAGCAGAAGGTTTTTAATATGCCTAACGCATACAACATTTATGCACATAAAGACTCCTGATGTTATAAAGTACAAAAGTGACCAATAAAAAGCAAATTTATGCACTTCAATTGTAGTTGAAATTACTGGTAATGGGAAATCAATAAAGTGCGGTATAAACAGATAATTTATATTTTTTATATGGTCAAAAAATACCACAAAACCCCTTATAACAATGACTGTAAAAATACATTGCATTAAAAATGTAAGAACGGATCCAATATTTTTTGCACTAAAATGTTTTGGTAGGAAGTGCTTCCTTGGTGCATTTAGTTGTTTTTTCTTTTTGACATCCTTGTATTCGCCTGCAATTGATTGTTTGATGGCATTGAAAAGTTTATGCGATATAAACTTTGTTTGGATAGTATACGTGGGTTTGGAAAATTTTTTAAATTCTCTTTTAAGATTTGAATTTTTTATTATAAAGTTTGTGGTTTTATTGTCTGCAATTTTTGTAATTTTTGTGGGAATATATTTTTGCGAAGGGTATTTATTTATAGAATTATTGAAATTTATATAATCCATCGATGTATTTTCTATTATGCAATTCAATATTACAATACCACGCATACTACACGCATGAAATTCAGAATTGAAAATATTAGAATTTTCAAATAAACTTGTATCAAGAGTATTGTATTCAAAACATACATTATTTATTTTAATATGTTGAAAGTTTGTTGCAATTAAAGAATTACAAATAAACTTTGTATATTCAATATGTACATTGCAAAAATCAAGATGATTGGAAACGATATTTCTAAATCTGCTAGTAGAAATAATTCCTTTGTAAAACTTTGTATTAATTATTTTGGTATCTTGCAATGACGAATTATGAAACGCTGTACATTC
>CAJQOT010000082.1 GCA_905480015.1 uncultured Rickettsiales bacterium
ATATCTTGACCCACCCTTTAATAGTAAAAGAACATATTCAGCACCAATAGGCACAAAATCAGCAGGAGCTTCATTTAAAGATATGTGGACTTGGCAAGATGTAGACGAAGCATACCTTGATAAACTAATTGAAAAATACCCCGCCCTTGTAGATTTCATAAACTCTATTGAAGCAACCCATTCAAAGGCTATGAAAGCCTATATAACCTACATAACACAAAGAATGATAGAGTTGCATAGAATACTAAAGAAAACAGGCTCAATATACCTCCATTGCGACCCTACAGCTTCGCATTACCTAAAACAAATGATGGATTGTATTTTTGGACGCAAGAATTTTAAAAGGGAAATTATATGGTCGTTACAAACTGTTTCAGGTTACAAATCCCAAGTAAATGGTTATGTTCGTGGACACGATGTAATATTGTATTATGTGAAATCAGAAAATTTTTATTTTGATAAGCAATACTTACCATACAAGGAGGAGTATATTGCACGATTTAAAAAAATAGACGAAAATGGAAAGCGGTATCGTGATGATAGGGGAAGTGGTAGAAGACAGTATTTAGATAATACAAAGGGTGTTATGTGTAGTGATACTTGGAATGATATTATGTCTTTTCAGCAAAATGCTACATCAAAGGAAATTACAGGCTACCCAACACAAAAGCCCCTTGCATTACTTCATAGAATAATAAAAGCTTCTTCCAAGGAAGGAGACCTTGTGCTTGACCCTTTTTGTGGTTGTGCAACTACCTGTGTTGCCTCTGAGCAATTAAAAAGAAAATGGATTGGAATTGATATTGAAGCAAAAGCCGTTGAAGTTCTTATTGATAGACTTGAAAAGGACGGGCATATTAATGATGGTTTGAAGTTTAAGGAAAAAGGTTTGGACTTCATTCATAGGGTAGACATTCCACAAAGAACAGACATACCACAAATACTACCAACAGACAAAACAGCTAAAGAACAACTCTTTAAAGAACAAAATGGACACTGTAAGGCTTGTGATGTAGAAATGCGTATAGTAGACTTTGAAGTAGACCACATAATACCGAAATCAAAAGGAGGAGGTAATTATTATCTAAGCTAAAAACAAGAGAAAAACTGCTAGAGAAAAGGGTTTTTGGTTAATTTCTAGGGGTAATAAATAGGGAGTTACCTTAATTGGGTAATAAAACTCTTTACTTTTTATATCATCAATATCATACTAAATTGCTTCCGCTTCTTGTGAAATCAAATCGTTTTGAAGCCGATAAACTAGAATCCCAAATTCTTGTTTTGCCGTATAAAATGGAGTTTAGTCGTCCATGGTAACGCAAGGATTAATATTAATTAATGGGCTTCATCAAAACAAAATGATGTAACGGTTGCGGAGGTACCTATCAAATCATCCTAATAGAAGGGACAGTAATTTGCTTTCTTTTCACACCCATAAACCACTGTACAAATTGTGAAACTGAATCTACAATATCATCATGTTTACCGTAAGGAAATTCTAAAATTTGTGATATGACATCATCGTGTATATTCTCATGTATTTTTACCGTACTATCTTCAAAATAATGAATTATCGAAGCAAAACGCACTTCTTTTGAAAGAGTCGGCTTTATACTCTCAATTTTGGCACCATATTTTGGCTTTAAATTTTGAATGATACTTGTTCCACTACCTTTGTCTTCAATTAACATTTTGTGTATATTGTACTTACAAAACAATTCACATAACATTTCTGTAATGTTATTAAACTCCATTTTTCTGTGTATTGAATCAAACATTATTATATGTTGACCGTGAACGACCCACATCGTAATTGCTGTATAATCATTATTGGCACCACATTTAAATGCTGTATCAACGCTCACAAAAATACCATCTTCAACGCTCACCTTTTGCAATGTAAAATGTACCTGATGCTTTCTCAACAACCCTCCACCTATAGATTTCGGCGACTGCTGATACTGTGCATCAAAAACATTTTCTCCCATTTGATTTCGTATAGAATTCAGTATTTCAATGTTCTCCATTTTTTCATTTAACACCCCTTTTTCTTTGCGAAAAGATTCATCTTCTTTAGCAATTGCCGCAAAGTTTAGAACTATCCAGCCATTGCAGTACTGCACCAAGCCATCACCAATTTCACCTTCCGTAATTCTCCCGACAAGGTCATCAACATGTAACCTTTGCATTACTAAAATCACTGCCCCTTTTTTCTTACTATTTAGTCTCGATAGAAAAGTATTCACAAACCAATTATAAGTCTTGTCCCTATACTTTTTATTCATACAATCAAGTGGCTTTTGAGGATCGTCCGCAATTAAAATATCCCCACCTTCCCCCGTCAAGCTTCCACAAACTGAAGTTGCCAATCTAAATCCCCCTTGCTTTGTCGCAAATTTCCTTTTAGCATATACAGACTTATCCCATACAACATTTGGAAAAACAGAACGATACCAATCAGACTCCATAAGATTTCTCGTATCAATTGAAAGTTTTTCCGCAAGTGGCATTGCATAACTTGCTACAATTATTTTGCTCGTTTGTTTCATACCTATCAACCACGCAGGAAATGCCGTCGAAATACAAACAGACTTTAAATACCTTGGAGGCATGCAAATAATTAACCTTTTTATGGAGCCACTGCTTACAGCCTCCATCACATTGCATAGCACAGATATATGCCAGTTATTTTTAAGTGAATCTGTAGGATATAATACATAAAAACTTTGCTTAACAAAGGTCTCTAATGGTAAATACCCTTCCTGCTTAACCCCCTCCATACTTCTTCAATTTCAATTTAATTAAAATGTATAGATATTATGAAGCACAAAGAGGAAGCACGAAATAGTAATGTAGGAAATTTCAATGGGACTCACACCGATCGTCTATTATAATGCGGTCATCAAAAACAAAGCAATCGCCTTGCCACATTTGATTTTTATTTTTAGTCTCAATCAAATAACCAATAATTCCACCTTGAAGATGATATACATTATTGTAACCCTGCTTTTTAAGCCATGAAGTAGACTTTTCACACCTAATACCGCCCGTACAAAAACCTGCAACTAGTGTAGACTTGCTTGGAATATTTTGCTCACACCATTCACGGAATTCATAAAAATTTGTTGTTTCTGGGTTCACCGCACCATGAAAGGTACCAATATGGTACTCAAAGTCGTTGCGTGTATCAACAAGAATAATATCTTTTTTTTGAATAAATTCATCCCATTTTTTAGGACACACATACTTCCCAGGGTCGTAAGAACATTCATCATGAATAGAGACAATTTCTTTACGAATTTTAACTTTTAATTTTCCAAATGGCTTTAACTTGAAGTAAGTTTCTTTAAAAAGCATACCCACAAAACATTTATGTTGAGCAAAGTATTCATACAATAAATTAATAGCATCACGACTTCCAGACACAGTTGCATTTATACCTTCAGTACCAAGTAATATCGTGCCAAGGATTTCATTTTTTTGGCAAAACGCACGGGTTTTATCGCGAAATAGCTCTAAATCTGCAATATCACAAAATTGGTAAAAAGTTGTAATGACAATGGGATTTGTCTCGAAATATTCTGCCGAATGCTCTGGCTTTATTACCTTCATTTTTAAAACAGATGATATTTGTATGAATAAAAAATGTTTTGTGCTTGTCAAGTGAAAAAATTTACCCGTAGAATAGTATTGACTATATGGTCTAGACTCTACATTGGTGTAGAAAAATTTTCTATACAAAGCTAGATTTTTTTATAGTTTATAAAATCTTCAAAAAACGAGATAATTTTGTTACTATTAGGCATTGCATTTTCAATGTACTGAAGGGCATTCTCACCAATTTTGCTTGCATGTAAAATAGATTCTGGCAATTCATTGGCATTGCACTGGATAATTGCCTTAGATCTCTTCATTTCCTTTACAATTTCATCAAATGTTTCAGTATAGTGACCTGTTATTATACCGCAGGAAAATCTACTTGCCTCTAAAACATTATGACCTTTAAGGTGCGGAAGAAAGCTTCCACCATAAATCGCAATTTTACTATAAGAGAGAATATCCATTAAAAGCCCGATTTCGTCAACAAGAAGGCATTGCATGTTGGGGCGATAATTAGATAGAAAACTATGTGAAACATTATGAGTATTCAGTAAGTTTGAAATGGTCTTTGCTCTACAAGGGTGCCTTGGTACATAAATAACATTGTACTGCGTTAAACTAGCAATTTCAGCAATAATTAATTCATCTTCACCTTCATGTGTACTTGCAACACATAAAATTGGATTTGGAGATTCACTTGCAAAGCGTGCAACTATATGGGATTTTTTGTAATCTTCGAGTAAATTAAGTATTTTTAAATTACCAAAGTACTGCACTGATGGATAAAATTTTTGTAAAAATTTCTGAGTTGTGCAACTTTGTGCCGTAATTGATGAACATGAAGATAGAATCTGACGCAAAAGATTAGGAAATTTATTCCACCTTTCTTGAGATTTTTTAGAAATTCTTGCATTAAAAAGCATAACTTTTTTATGAAATATTTTTAAAAAAAGATAAAAATTTGGCCATATTTCACTTTCTGCAATGACAACGCATTTGCAACGATTTTTAATAAAAAAAAGTATATGCAATATAGGGAAATCAAGTGGAAGAAATTGATGTGTAATATTGATATTTTGATAAGACAAGACAATTTCACGAGATTTAACAGTTGTCGTTGTAATAAGAATTTTTTTACTAGAGTATACATTTAAAATAAACTCAAGAGACTTGACTTCGCCAACAGAGGCGGCATGAAACCAAATATCATACTTGCGAAATGGAGAAAATATCATGTGTATTCCAAGCTTGTGACAAAAAGATAATGGTGTATCTTTTTTGGTAGCAAGACGGCACAAATACTGAATAACAATAAATGGCCATACAATGATCAGTATAATATTATATAATATTATAATCATTTTACATCAGTATCTGGCTTTTGTATTAATGTGTTAAGTTGAATTTGAGTACACAAACCAAGTGAGACAGGGTCCTTTGGAGTAATTTCTGAAGAATAACGATGTGTTCCATTTATGACAGAATCTATCATTTGTTTAGACGCACCAGTAATTGTACGTATCTCTTTTGCTGTAATATTAGATATATTTTTATGCAACCACAAAATAGCACTAGGTTTATTGTGCCTTTTAGACACACTAATATAACCTTTCTTCTTAACCTTAATCTTAATATCAGGGTCCAGTCCATATCCTAAAATTTTTAGAGATTTTGATGGATCACCTTCGCACTCATCAATGTTTGATTGTGTAATTTCATTACTTAAGACTGGGTTTTTATCACGCAGAGATTTTGACATCACTCCATCAGCTATAGACTTAACTTCCATTTGATGTAGTTGACAAAAATCTGCAATTTGTTGAAATGTAACAGATGTGTTATTGATTAACCACAAAGCTGTTGCTTTTGGAGAAGTAACAGTACGATCTAACTCTTTCATGCTGAATAATACTCAATTACAATGTTTGGTTGCATCTCGCAAGGGTATTTAACAGTGGCGCTTTCAGGGAAGGCAGTAATATCAATTTTCATAAGCTTTTTATCAACATTCATGTAAGATGGATAAACAGGGGTGTTGGCGTCTAAATAAGACTGAACTTGTTTATTTAGTTTTATTTTATCAGAAAATGTTATAACATCGCCAATTTTCACCTTAAATGTATGCGATGAAACTTTTTTACCATTTACAAAAACATGTCCATGACTAATTAACTGTTTAGCAAAAAATATTGTTGCAAACAGACCAGAGGAAAATAAAACAGTTGAAAGCAATGTATTTAAATTTTTTAAAACCATCTCTGTAGAGTTCTCACGAGATGCAATAGATGCTCTTACAATGTTTGAAAATTGCTTTTCTGTTAATACATGGAAGAATCTCATTTTATTTTTCTCCACAAGTTGTTTGCGATAGGTCTTTGCTATTCTCATAACTTTTCCACCATGCTGACCAGGAATATAAGGCTTTTTATTGAATGCATCATTGGCCTTGCCCCAAAGGTTTACACCATATTTTCTTGAAATTTTAGACTTAGATTGAATAATTCTCGACATAATCTGATTTCAATTTTCTTAATAATAATTATATTTATTTTCAGATACTTTGTAATTGTCAAGTTTTTTATTTTAATATATGTCTTAAATAATATTTACTTTCCACTTCAAACATTGCTCCAACAAAATATAAAAAATGTTGCAGCATCTACTAACGATAACGATGCACATATAACGTTGACACAAAGAGACAAACAGGGTTATGACGTCGTATCGTATCGTAAATCTTTAGATATGGAATCAGATGAATTTCAACAAATAGACAATGCAATTACAAGTAGATTATCCAGTGAAACAACAGAGGTAGCTTTTTCACAATCATTCCTAGGTCACTCTCAAGTGCAAATAAAAACAGATAATTCAAATTTCAATGACATCACATTGAAACCTCACACATACCCTCAAAAAGCACAGAGTTTACTAACATTCACAAAAAATATG
>CAJQOT010000083.1 GCA_905480015.1 uncultured Rickettsiales bacterium
CATCTCCACATCTTGTAAACATTAACGAAAGAATACAGCTGTCAAATGGTGCTATTTCCGACACAAAGCTTATTAATTACACAAGAGAGGTATATTTAAAGTTAAAAAGCGTGCAGTTAGAAAGCTCGTTAACTTTTTTTGCATCAGGTTTTAATGCTTTAATATTGTAAACTTTTACTATTGTGGGCTGAATGTCGTTTTTTGTAAAATGTTGCACACTTGCCACTACTTCTTCATTAAATGTAATAACATATGCATCGTGCTCAACAACTGTGGGTTTAAAAAATGCCTTATAGCGTTTTTTTGTAGATATATAATACCATTTTTCCTTCCAAATGAAAGATGGCGTTCCTAAAAGATTTCTCACATCGTTTTTACGTGTAATATTTGGCATTACAACGTGAATATCTTTTTGCCCTACAACAACACCATGCTGAACGACTTTTGAACAGGATAATAGCAACAGTAAAAAAAGTATACGCATAAAAACCATCAATTTTGATTGAAAATTTTATTACGACTAAATGTCAAGTATAAATTTAGATTTATACCGTGTTACAATTAAGTGTATTTGTAGATAAAGTGTATGTCATACAAAAATATTTTAGAATGGATCTAGACTAGTTTTTTATTATTATTTGTTATAAATAAAGATCCTCAATGTACCTCAAAGACCTTTGTAAAATAGGGCTTTGCTCTATTGGAATGTTATTTTGTATATGTGTTTGGCACGCAAGCATCTCCTTATATTGCAAAGCATAGTTTATCTTGACATATAAAATATTAAGGATAAAGCTTGAGTCGTATGGGTAGGTGGCTGAGTGGCCGAAAGCACTGGTCTTGAAAACCAGCGTACAGCAATGTACCGTGGGTTCGAATCCCACCCTGCCTGCCATTTTTAAATTAGTATGCTCAAGTTTCGTTTGGTTATTTTAATGTTTTTGGCGTCTTACTTTGTGGGGTTTGTTGTCAAAAACAATGCACATGTAAATGTTAATTTACCATTTTTTACAACGTTTTTTAACATTCCTCTATTTTTAGTGATATTCACCTCCGTTATATTCGGTGCAACAATACAGTTTTTTACTTCACGCACTGGAAAGAAAAACAAAGATGGTAAAAAAAAACATAAATGAAACAAAGTATTTTTGGCCTTGGTGTCGATATACTTGAAATTTCCCGTATAGAACTGTTAAATTCACAACGCCTTGCAAATAAAATTCTCACAAAAAATGAATTGTTAGAATTTCAAATTCATAAAAAGCCGCATCTTTTTCTTGCAAAAAAATTCTCCTCAAAAGAAGCGGTGGCAAAAGCTTTTGGAGTTGGCATAGGTGCAAAACTTTCATTTAAAGACATTGAAATCACACACAGCCATACCGGAAAGCCTTTGTGTGATGTCAACCAAAAGAAATACTTTGAAATTACAAATGGTAGAGCAGTCATTGTGCATATTTCAATTTCTGATACAAAAAGCCTTGTGCAAGTGCATTGTTTAGTTGAGTTAATCAACTCTTGACAAGGCACATAAAGTATTTTCTTTGATAGAAAATATTATTTTACAAATGTCTCTACTTAACATTGAAGATGCAATTTTAGAAAAATCTGATATGACGGCGCGCGCGGTTGGTATAGATTTTGGCACAACGAACTCCCTTTGTTGTTACTTTGATGGCGACAATATGCAAACGATTGTAGATATTATGCCATCTATTGTGCATTTTAATGAGATAGGTCGCGTGGTGGATAAGTCTGAAAATATTATTTCTTCTATAAAAAGGCACCTTGCAAGTGATAAGCAAATTGCCGTTGGAACTAAAAAAATGTGGGCAGAACAAATTGCTGCGGAAATTTTCAAAAAAATTAAATCTGCTGTAAATGAAAAGCTTGGTAGTGATGTGACGCAATGCGTGGTAACAGTACCTGCATATTTTGATGAGGCAAAACGACAAGCAATTAAATTTTCTGCGGAACTTGCAGGGCTTGATGTTATTAGAATGGTTAATGAGCCTACGGCCGCCGCATTGTACTATGGTATAGATGACAAAAAAGAAGGCGTTTATATTGTTTTTGACCTTGGTGGCGGAACGTTTGACATTTCAGTCCTAAGAATGAAAAAAGGGGTGATTCAGGTTATTGCAACAGGTGGAGATTCAGACCTTGGAGGCGACGACTTTGACAACATAATTGCATCTCACTACGGTGTTACTAAAGAATTGGGTAAGAAAATTAAAGAACTTTCGTCCAATGGAGATGTTACACAAGACCTTACCAACCTTCCACAAATAATAACAAGGGACGATGTTGATAAAATTATTTTACCATTAATACACAAGTGCGTTTACATTGTGAAGAGTGTTTTGAAGGATGCAAACATTCCTCAAAATGAAATTGAAGGGCTTGTACTTGTGGGCGGGTCTACAAAGATGCCAATTATAAAAGAGGCATTGCATCATGAATTTACAGTTCCAGTTTTTGATGATGTCGACCCCGACCGTGTCGTAGCATATGGTGCTGCCGTTCAAGCCTGCAACATTGTGCGAAAATCTACAGGAAATTTATTGCTTGATGTCATCCCTCTTTCACTTGGAATTGAAACAATGGGCGGGGTAGTGCAAAAAGTCATTGAACGCAACACCTCGATTCCAATGGAAAAAACCACAACATTTACAACATTTGAAGACGATCAAACAGCAATGGTGATAAATATTGTTCAAGGTGAAAGAGACTTAGCAAAGGATTGCCGCTCTTTAGCGCAATTTGAATTAACAAACATCACCAATGCTCCGGCGGGAATGGTCAAGATTTCGATAAAGTTTCATGTTGATGAAAATTCTATTTTATCAGTTTCCGCATGGGAAGAAGGAGGTGAAACTAGGAAGGAAGTTCAGGTTAAGCCTACATATGGCATTGCAAACGAAGAAATTCGCTCAATGCTTGTAGATGCAATTCAACACGCACAAGAAGACATTGAAACAAAGTTAACCATTGATACAATAATTGATGCAGAAAATGTTATCAAACTAATTGAAGATGCACTAATAGACAAACATTTAGCAAGTGATGGAGAATATAAAACAATATTGGAAGTGCTGAGCGATCTCAAAAAAGCGATTGAAAAACGGGAGCGTGGCAATATTGACAAATTAACACAAGACCTTGATTCCGCTTCACAGAAATTTGTAGAGCGGAGAACGGCGTGGTATTTGAATAAATATACCGCAGGCAAATCTATTGATGATATATAGAACAATAGACATTGCAACACGCATAACTAAAGCTTTAAAGGGGGTGATAAATGGTTTGTAAGAGATAGACATTCAACCTTTATGCGATTGTAGAAGGTGATAATTTTTGCTTAAAAAGTATATAATAGGCTATACAGTTTGCTAAAGGAGATATTTTGAATATGAAAATTAGAAGGGTGGAAATTATACAGTAGAAGCTTTAGAATATAAAATGCCTTCCTTCTCAAGATTCATAAAACCCTAAAGATGCCTTTTCAAGCTATCTAGACTCTTGTTAATTATACCAGTGGTGCTAAATCCATCAACAAATGGTATTATGATTGTTTCTTTTGCAACGCCATTGCCAACAATGTTTTCAACCTTGTAGTCACCACCTTTCACGAGCACTTCTGGTTTTATTTCCTCTATCAAATTAATCGGTGTTTCTTCGGAGAATGAAATAACATAGTCTACAAATTCCAAGCTAGACATCACCTCCATTCTTGCATTTAATGAATTTATCGGCCTATCGTCACCTTTGAGCGTTTTAATAGATTCGTCGGAATTTATGCCAACAACAAGAATGTCTCCAAGTTTTTTTGCCTCTCGCAAATATTTTATATGCCCAGCGTGTATGATGTCAAAACATCCATTGGTAAACACAATTTTTTTATTAAGGTTTTTTAGTGACGACGCATGATATAATATTTTTTTATTTTCCATTGTAAGGTCGTCCTCACTAATGTAACTCGTGCCCAGTTTTTCTACAACATACGATGCCGCCTTGTTTGCAAGATGTATCGCATCCGGTATGCTCCCGCCCTTGTTGATGTGGTAACAAATTGTTGATATCACCGTATCTCCAGCTCCAGTAACATCGACAACGCTCTTTGCAGTAGCATGGGATTTGCAAAGAGTTGAATCTTTCATGTAAGCGATACCTTCCTCTGAGAGGGTGATAATCGGATGTTCAACATACCGCTTCATTATATTGATTGCCTTTGCAATTTCTTCGTCTGTTTTGATGGACATTTTGCACATAAGTTCCGCCTCGGTGCGATTTGGTGTTATCATATAACATCCACTGTAAAGTGAGATGTCGTGTTTTTTAGGGTCGCATATTACTTTTACATTGTGTTTTTTTGCTACATCAATAGTGTGCCTAAAAACACTTGGCGTGCAAACGCCTTTATTGTAATCTGATATTAGTATAATATTGTAATCTTTGATGTTTTTGCTGACATACTCAGTGATTGCACTTTCTGACTTATGTGCAATGTGGTGCGTATCTTCTGTGTCAACTCGTAAAACTTGGTGCTTTTGTGCAAGTATACGATTTTTTACCGTTGTCCTTCTGTCCTCTGGAATAATAACTGCATTACTGGCAAACATTTGCACTAATTGTCGAACTTCACGGCCACGGTCATCGCTACCGATGACCGTTATTAAGTCCGTTTCTACATTTAGGTGGTATAGATTCACAAGGTTATTTCCTGCTCCCCCAAGTGTAGAGACTTCCCCTTCCTTTACAACAACAGGTACCGGTGCCTCTGGGGAAACCCTAGTGCAGGAACCATATGTGCTTACATCTAACATTGTATCTCCAATTATTAGAATTTTACCGTGTGTCATATTTTTAGAAAATTTATTGCTTCGATAATTTGTTTTGTTGGTATTTTGTTAACATCGCCATTGCCTTGAAGTGTTATAGAGTGTGGCATGTGTATGGAAGTTCTATACGATGGTGTTGGACCATATAATGTAATATTCTTCACATACATGGCGGACGCAATGTGTAAAATTCCCGTATCACCCCCAATAACGCACTTTGATGTTGAGATAACGCTTTTAACTTTCGCAAGGTTTAAACCTCCAATTATTTCAATGTCTTTGCGATCTCTTGCTATCTCTTTACATATAAGCTCTTCGCTTGATGACCCGAATAGTAGTGTAATTTTATGATTATTTATTTTTGTTATTAATTTTTGAAAATTTTGAATTGAGTAGTTTTTGCACTCGTGACTTGATGACGGAAATATTATAATCCCCCTCTCTTGATTTAGATGTTTGTGCTGTAAAAATGGAATTGGTATTTCTTTGTGAGATATTTTTAAGTTTAATGCTTCGTTGGCAATGGATATTGCCCTTTGGTATACATTGCTTTGGAGTGGTATGTTGCAGTGTTTTTTGTACACTTTATGTGCGAGGATATCCCTTGTGTATAAAAAACCCCATAAATTTTGATTGGTGCACAAAAACTTTGCAATTAATGCACTTTTAAATGTTCCTTGAAAATCAATGACGACATCAAACCTTTCTTTTTTTGCGATGTTAAGTAGCTGTAAAAACTGCCTTGCAAATGCAACAGGCTTGCTTTTAGCATTTTTTGAAATTGTGGGGTGTATTTTATGAATACAATCAATTCCGTCGTTTATATCTGTGAATAATTCGTCGCAAAACCAGTGTATTTCAGAATTTTTTATATACTTCGATACAAGGTATGGAATGAATGCAGTGTGTGATATATCGCCAATTGAAGAGAGTTTTATTATTGCAATTTTCATACTTCTATATTGTCGTTAACTCTAAGGTCGTTGTATATATAGTTTTCATACACGCTTCTTTTTATGTGAAACCTTGAATGCACACCCGGAACAATCACAAAATCTCCCACTGTTTTTTGCTTAACAAGTCTTCTTTTACCGCTATTGTTGATGGAATATATTTTTGGAGGCTTGTTATTATTTTTAAAACGAAAAAATGTATCTTTCCGGTCGTCAAATATTTCAATAGGTGTTACTTCGTTGTACTCTCCAACGAAGCTGTAATTTAAGTTTACTGCTGTGCGTTTTTTTTCAATGCTTTCACTTGCCTGCCTTAATGTGGTGTTGCCAACGCTTTCGCCAGATAGATTTCGTGCGTTGTGAATACTTTGCATAACATTGCCATTCTTCGAGGATATGTAGTCTTTGAGACTGTACTGAGATTTATCCATTGGTATTTTTGGGTAGAAGAACCTTACAACATGAATTACATCGAAGTCGTTTCCCGAGGTTGTTGTGTCAGATTTTAAATCAAATAAGTATGTTCTTTTATTTGTAATGATGGTGAGGTTTGTTCCGACTCCAACTTGCAGAGGCTTTATAAATAGACGGCGGTCTATTGGTGTTAATTTCCATGGGTACGGGTCTCCAATAGATACAAGTTCCACGCTTTCATCTATTGAAAACTCAATAATTGATTGAAAACCCATCTTAAGGTTCAATGTATATATTTCATTTGGGCTGTATATTAGTGTTTTAATGCGACTGTCAATATTGATAGGTATGTCAACATTCCTAACGCTAGAAGGGGTTTCGATTTGTGCGAACGAGTGAAAGTGCAAGCAGTGTACAATAATGTATAAAATTGTAAAATTACTGCTTAAT
This sequence comes from uncultured Rickettsiales bacterium, assembly GCA_905480015.1. Taxonomy (GTDB): domain Bacteria; phylum Pseudomonadota; class Alphaproteobacteria; order Rickettsiales; family Deianiraeaceae; genus CAJQOT01. The sequence continues at coordinate 6,656 of CAJQOT010000083.1, forward strand.
TTATAAATTAAATGTTTCATCTTCAATAATTGTTTTTTCCTCGGTTGAAACATAAGTGTCAACGGACATACCGAGGGGGTTGACTTCAATGTCTGAAGCTTTAAGGTTTGCTGTATCAAGTGTGTAATGTAGTTTAATTTGAAAGTTCAGGATTGACCGAAGGGAGTCTCCCAAGAAGACTTTTTTAGCTATTCTTATAGTCGCGATATTTGTTTTTGGGTTGTGTGTTATTTGTTTGATTACAATGTCAACCCAGCCAGTGTTGCCAAAGATTTTAAGGGGGTTATTTTCTTCCGCTGATAAGCTTTTTTTAAACTGCCTGTATATACTGTAATTTGACATGGATCTTGTGATCATGTTGTAATCGTACTTGTATGTCCCAAAATGGTAACCCTCTCTTGACTCTCCTTACTCTATATGCTCAATGACGCACAGAAAATTAGAAAGTACCTTTTCTTTAGGTCTTTAGTACAACTCAGTCCGATAGAGTTTCGAGCCGGAGGCGTGTAAAATAGATAGATAAAGTGCATATAGTGTAAGAGCAAATGCCCCTGCTCATATAAAATTGAAGGATCATATGCTATTCTCTAAATATGCCCTTTGTGAAAAAAGATCTTAAGACTAATCAGACATTAAACTTCCTCCTTACTCTATATGCTCAATGACGCA
>CAJQOT010000084.1 GCA_905480015.1 uncultured Rickettsiales bacterium
AAGTTTTGTAAAGTTTTAGCTTAATTTTCGCTTCACTACGTTAGTCGTTCAATAGGGAGGTTGCTTGAGATATCGTTTCAAACTGTTGCCAACGGGGTTAGATATTTTGGCAAAATGATAAAAGATGTTATTGATAATCAAAGTATCAGTCAGAAATATGATTTTGTAGAAGTAGATGAGATATGGCATTTTCTTGCAAGGTTCCGTCGTAAAGGAAAATGCTATAGTAAATCTAAAGAAATGGTAGAATATTCTTTGTATATCTTGTTTTATAGTGGATTGTGAGTGTATATAGTTGTTTGGCACTGCCGATTCGTTATATACTGATTAAAAAATTGTGTATCTTTTTATTGGTGTGATGAGGACAAGCGATATTTTCTTTAGAATCAAATCTTTCGTTTATTAACCAGTCTATACAAACTTGTTCATCTTTGAAGTATTGTGAAAATTCTATTAAGTTCATAGAAGTTATAATTAACTATTATCTTGGTTAATTATAATGCCCGTATTCTTAAAAGTAAACAACTCTTTGGTCAGTATAGTATATAGTTACTAACACAACCTCGAACTCTACCAAAGAGGCAAAACCGCAGGAATTATTGACCTTACAGCCAAAGAACAAGGCAAAACGAAAGTGCAACATAGGCTTGAAATGGAGTTTGAGAATCTTATGGAGTTTGATGATGAGATAGAAATAGAATAAAAAAGTTCTTGCAATCGAGGTGATTTTGTGATATTCATAATTAAATATATATATAATGATGAATCCAAATCAGGCAATAGACTCTTTTGTAGATGCAGTAATAAAGAGCGGTATACAAGTTGTTTCATTTGATTTTGATTTCATATTATCTGATAATTTTTTAGATTTAGATATAATTAATGCTTCAAATACAAAGTTGAGTGATAACGACAAAATACAAGAGATTTTTGGTAGTGATGAGCAAATTGCTTTTGTGAAAAGTGTATTTCAAGAACTAAAAGATAGTGATCTTCAAGTTGGTGTTACAGCAATGCAATACCAGAAGAGCCTAGAAAAAATATTTGACCTAATTGATGTTAAACCTGATTTTATTTATGGTGTAGAGAATTTAGTAGGGTACGATGTTGCTAATGTTAAAAGTGGTAATATAACCAATACATTATTGCACCATTTTCCGAGTGTGCCAATTGTACACCTTTATTATCATGAGGATCATGCTCAATCACAGGGTAACCTAACAGCTTTACATATAAATGATTTATCCCCTAATTTTAGTTTGAAATATATAGATAAAATTAACGAAAAGATACTGCAATCAGAACCAAAGTTAGATATTGCAGATGCTTTACTGAAATATAATGAAGAGTTGGCAAAATACCAATTGACACCCGAAGACAAACATCGGAAAGTTAATTGGGACAGACAGACTCTGGTGGCACAATTACAAAAGTGTCAAGAACAATATGATGTTGTGCTAGCACAGTTTGAGGATGTTGCCAGTGTTATTGAAGATAAACAAAGTGGTGTTAAAAAACCACATCAGCATGTTACTGCGTGTGGGTTACTCTATGGGCGACCAGTGAGGACATTTAAAAGTATGCAAGTTACATTGCAAGGGCGTTTAACAGCATTAGGGGACGAGATAACACACACAAAAATGGAACTAAATGATTGTCAAAGTAACGCAACGGCATCACTACTAACAGAAGATTCATTGGGTAGAGAGAGTAGTGAAGACCCATTGAATATTAGACATACTGAGGCAGAATTCGTAGAGAAAGTAAGATTAGCCAAAGAATCAAAAGAACAACAAGGGAGCGGACAATCAACGGCAGATTCATTGAGTAGAGAGAGTAGTGAAGATGAAGTATCACAATTAAATGAGAGTGATACAGATTGCGAATCTGTTATTAGCACTCAAGCACCACTCTTGGATAGCAATAACACTGACAAAGACTTACAAAATCGTGTTGCCAAACCTATTGATTATAATGATATAAAAAATGATATAAAAAATGATATAAAAAATAATAAACTTCTTTCAAAAGAAGTAAAGTGTAGAAGTATTGAAAATAAGGGTAATAATGTAGAAATTAAATTCTATTGCGGATATAATTATAATAATAGAAAACAATTAAGAGAGATATTTACTCACAATAAATTAGAAGATGTAGAGGTTTTCATTGATGATAGAAAAGCACCTTTAACAAAGGGAGTATTAACAATTACTATTCCAAACACTCTTGATATTAAAGACAAACTAAACGCTGATTTGAATCAGTATGCAGAAAATAAACAACAATGTCGTTGTTTTTAGATTCCAAAATATGCTACCCAACAAACACCCCTCTCTCCAATACCAATACCATTCTCGTTGGTATTTTGTGGTGAAAAACCCTCAAAATGATGGTAAATTTCCCATAAAAATCCTTAAAAACAGTGAAATCCTCTACGCTTTTGACTTGATTGAAGATAAATATTTCAATATTAGATACATCGAGCAAGGACTTGATACCTCCTCCTTGCTTCAGGCAAAAGGCAGTATAACATTCCAACAATAAAAACAATTTATTCACCATTATCAAAGCCCCCCAATCTTCTTATTATAATCCCATTATAACGCAAGCCGAGGGAGGAGGGCAGATATATTAATGTTATCAATATTCAAAAGTAGCGAGAGATTCCCTAAAAAAATTATCAGCAGTATTTGTATAAAAAGGTATGGCTAGGAGGTCGTATTTATCCTTGTATTCATACACAAAATGTGCTATTATATGTTAGTTAAATATATAATTATGAATAATTTGAGTCTTAGGTCACAACAACAGTGTATGCAAAGTAAGATTGGCAAATCAGATCGCTCTTATATTGTGTCGTATACAGGGTCTGGAAAAACAGAGTTAATTAAGCAAATGCTTATTAAAAACCCATCTCAGTATTACGCTATGTATATAGCCGATGCAGCAAAAAATGCCTTGGTATCAAATATACAGCAATCGTTAAACAATGTAAAAATTGCGGTTTTTAATTCTATTGATGATATCAATGTTGCACATGGTGATTTTGGCAAACTCATTTTAGAGAGCAATAATGCTGTTCAATCGTTTAATCAGCCTTTCAATAAATTAAATATAAATATAGACGCACTATCAAATATATTAGATGATGATAACAAATCAGCCATTATAGATTCTATCACAACATTACAAAATATGTTTGAGGACATTGAGGAACCTACAAGTGATGTGGAGAGTTTGTCAAAATATTATTCTGCACAAGAAGACCTTGTAGAGAAATATACAAAGCAAGTATCAACACTGCAAACACAAATCACAGATGCAACGAAATATGTAAATAACACTAAAGAGTATAAAGAAAAGACAAAAAGACAGTCTGAAAATCAGAAGAGATATTTGACACAAAAAAATAATCAATTAAACGAAGAAATAAAATCTTTGAATGCAACAATCGCGAACAATACATTGGGTATTAAACAGTGTGTAGATCAAATAAAGAAAGATAATGATATGATTCAAAGCAATACTAATAGTATGACAGCAAATGCACAGAGTATAAAAAATAATAACGAGCAAATTGATACAGCAAAACATCACATACAGGGTCTAGAGCAAAGAAAAAATAGTATATTTGAGAAAAAAAATACCATTATTAATGAAATTAATGTACATCAAAAGAGTATATCTATGCAAAAAGATGTAGTAAAAAAAGCATTGCTGAACTACAACGCACAGCTTGAAATATACAATGAAGGCAGTGCAAAAGTTACTGAGGCAGAGAGCACACTACAAAAACGGAAATCTTCACTGGAAGAGCAACAAGAACAGTTACTTGCTAAAGATGGTGAAATTAATAAGCTTCAGAATATCATAAATAAGCTTAATGAACGCGCAAGTAGACTTACAGATAGTTTGCAGTGTGAACGAGGGGAGAAAGAAGTTGAGGAGCGGGAAAGGCGAGGCGCAGAAGCAGAGAAAGTAGGCAAGCAAGCTGAAATAAATAATGTACAGAATACACTAACAGCACTGGAAGAGAAACAAGCACCGTTACTTGCTAAACAGGGGAAAATAAACAATGTTGATGATGGCAAAAATACAGATAAAGATAAAATAGATGTAGAACTTTCAGGAATTGAAGGTGCAATAGAAAAGCTAAAAAAGGCAGAAGAATCATTGATTGCAGAATTAAATGGTATAAATAGCACGATTGACAATAGTACATATAAAATCAATGATCATGAGCGCACAATTAATACATGCACGGCAGCTATAAGGGAAAATGTAGGAGAACGGAAGAAAGCTACAGGGACATTACAACAGAAAAGGCAAGACCGCGAGAAACTTACGAATCTTAATGACAGTCTGTTAAAACAAGTTAATAACGCTAAGAAAGTATTGCAACCACTTCAAACACAGTGCAACTTACACAGTAAGAACTTGAAAACCAGCAAAGATAATGTTACAAATACAGTTAATGCACTAGACTCTACTGTTGAAAAAATGAAAGATATTACAGAATTTGCAGAAACATTGCCAGTGGTGTCATTGGATTGTAATGAAACAATATCAACAGACACTATTGCGAGTTTTCAGAGTTTTGCTAATAATTTTGAATGTAAAGCGATAAAAATTAATAATTATGTGGAAGTAGATGGAGATACATTTCTAACATTTAAGGAGATAGACAAAATTGTTCAATCGCTCAATATTGAGAAATTTAATGAAGATCTTACTAATCTGAATAATGATAGAGAAAGACTCGCAGAACAAAAAGCAGCATTAGAAAATGAGAAAACAGCATTAGAACACAGTGTAAAAACAGTTAATAGCGACAAAATACAATTAGAAGGTGATATACAAAAGAATAGCGAGCAAATTACAAAGCAAGAAAAAACAGTTAAAGATAATGAAGGTAAGATACAGAAATGTGAGAAAACAATAATGGCATGCGAGCAGTATATTAACGATTATGCAAAATGTAGTTTTGACAATATATCATCGAATGTAGATAACAATATTCAAGATGTTCAAAAGACTTTGAGAGAAAAAGCAAGCCAATGCAAAGCTTACGATAACATATGTTTAAAAATGAATGTTCCTTCAATCAAGAAGCAAGCCAATGCTTATTATCTAAATCAGTACTTTAATGATTCATCAAAAAATGATGTAGTTCTTTTAGTAAATGGGCAGGAACAAAGTGTATTACAAAGTATAAAGAAACAATTTAGCAAACAATTTGGAGACAATAAGCCAAAAGCACTCATCGACGAGGTACATCGAATGAAAAATTCAGAAATAGATTATATGATGGGCAGCAATTTACCATTTTCTGGCTTATCTGCGTCACCTAATGTATATTTACGGAGCAAACTCACTAAAGACGAAACACTAGAAATTCCTTTGACAGAATATTGGAAGGATAGTAGATGTAGAGCAGTGAATGCACGACATGTGCATATTAAGCCAAACAAGAAAAGCATTTTTCATGATGAATTATCACGAAGACAATACGCAAGCGATGCCGTTGCTCAAAGAATGATTAACGATCACGTTCAATCACAGGAAGATATACACAAGCCTAAATCATTAGCACTATTTGGACAATACAATATCCTCTCAGCGAGAGATCAAAAAATTACAGATCTTACAAAGCAAAAGTTTAGTAGCGGGTTAAATAATCTAGCAAAAAGTAGTGCGATATTGCAAGGTACGCAAAAGAAGCAATTAATGCGTGGAATACTTAACAAGTTTTATCAATACTGTTATCAAGAGAAAACACCAGAAGATATATATAATTTGGAAGAGACTAGTGGTATTATTTCTTTAGATAGTTTAGGTATTAGAAGAGATGTGAAAAGTGCAGATCTTAAACGCGAATTATTGTTAGATGCCGATATATGCAGCCTTGATGAGCACGCGCGTAATCTTTATATAAAAACAATTGAATCATTGTACAGGAATACAAAAAGCGAGAGTGATGTATTGAAGATTTTAAATAAGATTACATCATTTAAGAGCTTGAGCGAAAGCGATCACACAAAGTATTCTACATATGTTCCAAGTAGGGAAGATGGCAGTAAAGAAAAGGCACTAATGACTCTTGGTGTGGTGTGTAATGTTGCATCTCATGATCCATTTATGGAATCTTTTAGTGATTTTGATGTTAGAAATGTACAAACATATTTTCCAAACGCAACATCTAAAAATTATATACAGTCTATAGGTAGAGGAATAAGGCATCCTAAAAATAAAGTACATTTTGCAAGTTACAAGTTTGATGTCTTGGATTTAGGTAAGATTTATCACGAAGGTGAAGATTCAGTGTACAACGTAAATCACTTCAATAACTTAAAGAGCGAACATTTCTCTGTGTGCCTTGATAGCGAAGGTAAAGACGCACAATTACCATTAGAAAAGCGTGGAATAATGAACTTTTTTACTACTGATAATAATAAATTGCAAAAAGCATCTGATTATCAAGATACACAAAGTAAACAATATTGTTACAACAATAAATCAAAACCATCAACAGAAATACAGCGATTAGATTGTGGAAAGATTATGCAAGCACCTTTTCAATTTTTATCCTCTCTACAGCGTGACGATGGTAGGGGGCATTTCTCACGCTTGCAAGAACAGAGATTACGCCAGACTGGTTGTATGCAACAAAGGGGAGCATAACAGGTACTATTAAAAAACAATAGATAGTAAATCTTTGTGAAACAGCAAGCGTAATCTTGCTGTTATCATTTCTAAATATTTACTATAACACTTGCTTTTGCGATGGAATCGTGCTAAGTAATGTCTAACATTACCATTAAGATTCTCCATTCCTTGGGTATACATTTTGCCAATGATGTGCTTTTCTTTTGGAATAACTTTTGAATAAACTGGATAGTTATCAATGGAATTTATGAAATCCCGATATTTGATGAAGAAGAAAGAGCATATTTCTTTGTGCTTGATGAATTGTAATTGTCTATTGTTTGTGAATAGTGTCGAACAATATACTCAAAATGCTAATGATTGTTGAGTATAAAATTTATAGTGTGAAAGGGGGGACTTGAGATTTCAGATATAGAAAGTCTTCATTCTTGTGGTCTTGCAAGTTATGGAAAAATTATAGAGTAGTTTATATTATGCTTGCAATTCTTAAATTAATACAATAGACATCTTGTATTAACTAATAACCAAAAGTATGGGTATTGAAAATAGTGCAAACAAACCAAAAGATGAAACTCAAAAAGATGATAGTAACAAGAAACAGAGTGCTATCAATCATGCAAGCGATATAGTAAAAGGCAAAGTACATAGCACTTTGAACCCTAAGAAAAAATAATTTTGTAAATATCAATTTTTTTCTCATATTCACCTTTGTCAATATTATCTCTTATTGTTTCGCATGTGTTTTGGAAACATAGATTTGCAGATATACTAGGGGGATGTTGGAATATCACTGCCATTCTTCCCAACAATCACCATAACATCGTACTTTAAAATATTCTAAGCTTTTTGGATGATGAGTACACCCAATGATATCTCCTTTGTTTATTGTGATATTTTTCTTAGTAAAACACTTTGTCATACAACTATATATATGAAGATAATTGTCTTTAGGTTCTACATAAGATGTATCTATAAAACAATACCCTAAATGATATTTTTTTCTACCTTCTTCACATCCTCTTAAATAATATACTTGTCCATCCCTATTAATATATTTTTCATCATATGTGATTTGATTAAGACCAACAAAGTCTCCCACTGTAGTTTCCCTTGCATACACAGGATAAAGTTTCCCACAGTCTTTTTTATTGCTAGCAAAAGAAAATGCACCAATCAACAGAAATGTGGTAATAAAAACAATTTGTATCATACTAATCAATACCTTCTTGAATATATTCTTGCTCTAAAAAGGGTCTCCACCTCCACCTCTTGGCATACATAATGCAACGAATCCTGCAAAAGGTGCTTTTACGACTATTAAAGCAGATAGCAATCCCCATAAAGCAAAAATATACATAGTCATATACCAAATCCATTTAAGAATTTTTTTAATTTTCTTATCCACCATAATTTGCATCGTACCAATCAATACCTTCTTGAATATATTCTTGGTCTACTGGGTCATCGCCCCAAGAATCGTAAAAACTTAAATCACTAGTGCCAGACTTCACTTGATATGCTCCAGCTCCAGCTTTTAGTTCAATTGCACTTAATCCCAAAGCCCTCCACATTGCACCATAATTAAAATTCCCAGCATGCTCCATTGATGGATTCCCATGCTTAATGTCGTATTTAGCACCAGTTGGGAAGTTTTCTAGCATAAATCCCCATTTTTGTATTCTTGATTTATCCTGCATCTTCTTTGCTTCTTTTATATTTTTCTTAAGTTGCTCTGATTTTTTAAACTTTTCAACCTTTTTTATTTTTTCCTCCATACTCTTTAACCTCTCATTAATTTTCTCAAATCCTATGAGTAACCTTAAAGGTATAACACCACATTTACAGTTTGGATGTGGTTGTTTAGGAACTTCCGATGTATGAAATATCTGTCCTTCTAAAGCAGTACATTGTCCACAAGGTTCAGATTCTTTTTTATCATCTTCCTCATTAGATTCACTATCATCGTCTGTATTCATTCCTGTTTGCCACACAACATAATCATCAATATTTTCTTGCTGATGTTTCAAAGTCATATATTCTAAGTATTCAGAATAAAGCATATCTGCTTCTTTGAATATAGTATCCTGTTCTTTATACTCTGTTTTAGAGAGGAGTTGTGGTTTTTCACTAGTTCCAAAGCCTAAATATTGCATAGTTTAATTTAACATTTTAGTGCCTATAAAGTATAAAATCGGTTTGAGGAAGCATATTTTCAAATAAAAGTTCTATCTCTCCATTTCCATATCTTCCCCATACCTCCTTTCGCAAAACTTCGTATAACTTCATCAAGGCAGGGAATTGAGACTTATTTCATCAATTTCATTGTCTTCATCGTTCTCAAATCTGTAATTACACATATCGGAATATGATTCAAAGAATGTTCTTTGTGGGGTTGGTGGAATAAGGATATTATCCACTTCATACACAACGGATTCTCTAATATATTTTAGAATATCAAAGTATATTGGTTTATCCATTATCTTTTTTACTCGTTTCTTGATGTGGAATTTAACGGAATCGGTTATGTCATCGTATTCTTTGTTTAGGTGGATTTGTGCTGTTTTTTCTTTGATGATATCTACGAGAACTTGGGTCTTATTAAGAGGTTTTTCCTCAATATTTCTCACTACTCATATGGTATTGAGATTTTTATTTTTTCACTTTTCTAAATCAATAGATTCTACTCTGTCGTTTCTGCTTGTGGTCGTGTTTCCTTGTTTGTCTTTTGTTTGGGAGAATACAGGCAGGAAAGTTAATACCCATTATTTTACAAACATATTTTGTCACAAGAAAGAGGATAAAAAGGACGAATAATTTGCCGAGTATTCCTGCGAGAGATGAGAAATCAAGGGTATCTAAGCCTATAACTTCTAGTTCAAAAGCTTGTGCTTTTTGGGTAAAGAAAAGAAATGAGAGAGCGAAAAAAAGACATAAAAAAACAATAGGAATAAACCTATTGTTTGTTCCTCCTTTTTCATGGGCTATGTTGTTGGCTCGTTGTGTTCGTTGTTGATAGTCTAAAGTATTGATTAGTTTTTCTTCTGTTAGAATGAGTGTATTTCCAAGATAGAGGGAGCATGGGGAATTTTTCGTTTTTCCCTTATTTCGTTTGAGTTTTTTAAATAAATTCACTAGAAAATACCACATATTCTTCTCTTTAGTTAGTCTCTGCTTATAGAGATAGAAAAGATAATAAAAACAAGTTTTTTGAAAGAGTTGTCATATTTCTTTCTTTTTTCCTCTTGTTTGGAGAGGGGCTGAGGTAATTTTTACCTCTGTTTGTGTGTTTGAGATACCTTGTATCTCTATTGTTCCTTTCCTTTTTTTAGGAAAGCTTGAGGTTAGAACCTCTTTTGTATTTGTTTTCATATTATATTATGATTACAAAATAAAATAATGGCTTAGTGTAGCCAGTTTTTATTTTAGCATAAATATTATTTTTAGTTGAAAGTTAGATATTGACAAATATGTAATTTTGTGACTAAAGACTTAAGAAGTATGGCTATTTATATCAAATTCTTTTTAAAATTTATAATCAAACAACGTTTGTTTATAAAACAATTTCTTTTCATTGTTATTGCAATCATATCCATCATATCTGCTCTTGAATTTCTTTGTTGGATTCTAAGTGCCATAGAAAGTAAATTTGATATAACATTCTTTACACAAATCTATAAAATAATATATCTGCGTGAGGTCATTAACATAAATCTAGACTCTCCATTTATTACTTTGGATAAAAATACCATTTTTGGAGTATATGGAGCTGTTGTATTATCACTCTCATTGTTGGTTTATTTATATTATATTATTAAATTTTGGAAGAATTATTGCTGTCTCTCCACAACAATAAGTGTGGCAAATATTAACATTAAAATAATAGTTGGAGATGTCTACAAACAAAAGGGGACACTTGTAATACCTATGGGGTCTGATTGGAAGGTTTTTAGTGGTAACATGGACTATCTCACATCGCCAAACCGCAGTGTTATAGCTACAATATTAAATAAATTTTATAAGTCATGTAAATCTAAAATATTAGAAAACAGCAATGAAATATATAATAAGTTAGAACAAATAATTCATAAAAAAAAATGGCTTCCAATAGCTTATTTTGGAGGTTTAACAATGGATAAACAAATGCACGATATATTAAAAGAAAAAAACAAAGGGCAATACAATAAAAGGTACGACAAACTAGACAGGGGAAATTTAGGAGATGCAGTTTGTATATCTCACAATGAACGTAACTTGTGTTTTTTAATCACATCTATTATTGAAGCCGATGGCAATAGATATGCCGGAGAAGAGGCAAGTTGTTATCTTGATGAGAGAATATGGACAATTTCTCAAACCCATCATAAGACTATCATAATGCCAGTAATTGGAACAGGATATGCTAAAAATCCAACAACAAAAAATGCAGTTAAAAAAATTACTGTAATATATAATATCATCAATTCTTTTATTTATGCTACACAAAAAGAGAATGGCAACTTTTTTGAAACACTGACAATATGTGTTTGCACCAAAGACTTTATACAGGAAGTTGTAAATGATTGGGAGGATTTAAATATTTATTTGCAATATTTATCTATAAAGCATAATATACCACTACTATCCCTCAATAATGCTACTTAACATCAAAAGCAAGAATTTGTTGCTTGATTATCAATAACATCTTTTATCATTTTGCCAAAATATCTAACCCCGTTGGCAACAGTTTGAAACGATATCTCAAGCAACCTCCCTATTGAACGACTAACGTAGTGAAGCGAAAATTAAGCTAAAACTTTACAAAACTT
>CAJQOT010000085.1 GCA_905480015.1 uncultured Rickettsiales bacterium
AGGGTAAATAATATCAATTTAGTATTTTAATAATGTCTATATCAGTAATTGATTCAAACACAAAATCAGATCTTAGAACAATTCCATTGCCAAGTTTTGTTGAAAAATATCAAGATGCTAATACTGCGTCTTTGGCAAAAGGCGGAGGTAATTATTATGAAAACTATCAATTATTATGCTCTTCCTGCAACAGAGTAAAAGGAGCAAGACCTATGGAATACCTACGAGCTAAAATCAAAACAAGGGAAAAATATATTAAAAAAATACAGTTTGGGGAGTGAGTTATAGCAAATTGGCCCTCCATCAGGTTGCGTTAAAAACGCTTTACAACGTCATCGATTGCTTTTAGTTGCTTTAAAAATGTTTCAAATGTTTCTAGACGAAGCATAACAGGTCCATCGCTGGGAGCATTGTCAGGGTCTTGATGAACCTCCGCAAATACACCAGCAATGCCCGTTGCAATAGCAGCCTTTGCAAGCACTGGAGCATATTCACGATTCCCACCAGAAACAGTGCCCATACCACCTGGCATTTGCGTTGCATGAGTTGCATCAATAATTACAGGATAGCCACTTTTTGACATTATTGGAAATGAACGCATATCAACAACAAGGTTGCTGTAACCAAACGAAGTCCCCCTGTCTGTTAAAAGAATTTTTTTACTATCACAGTGCTCAACTTTGCTTACAATATTTCCAATATCCTCCGGAGACAAAAACTGCCCTTTTTTAATGTTTACAATTTTACCCGTTTGTGCTGCCGCAACAACAAGGTCTGTTTGCCTACATAAAAAAGCAGGAATTTGAATAATATCAACATACGGTGCAATTTCATCGCACTGCTCTACGGTGTGAACATCTGTCAAAATTGGCACTTTAAATGTTTCTTTAATTTTTTGAAATATGGGAATTGCACTTTTTAAGCCAATGCCCCTCATGCTGTTAACCGAAGTTCTATTTGCTTTATCATACGATGTTTTAAATACAAAAGGCACTCCAACTTTCTCTGCAATGTTTATAAGGCTTTCCGCCATCATCATAGAGTGACTTTCGCTTTCCATTTGACACGGACCCGATATAACACAAAAAGGCAAGTCGTTCCCAAATGTGACTTTTTCCGCCACTTTAATACTTTTCATAAAACATTACCACAAAATATGACGAAGTATATTGGCAGTCGCTTGGATGTCAATGATTTTTAGAGCTGTATATCTTTTATCCCAGAATTGCACTAGAATAATACACGATTAAATGTTTAAAGTAGTGTACCATTTGTAAGACCTCATTCTACAAGGGTTTACAACTGGTGGGTCCGGGAGGACTTGAACCTCCGACCTCATCCTTATCAGAGATGCGCTCTAACCAACTGAGCTACGAACCCACATTTAGACTCACAAAACCAAACAATTTTTAAAAATCAAGCATTTTCATAAAAAAGCTCCATAAATTAACGGCGTATAAATTTGTATTGCATTTGCACCGATGGAAATTCTACTCATAACTTCGTCGTCATCGCAAATGCCTCCACACGATATTACAAACTTACTGTGGATGTTTATTTTTGAAAATTCTCGCAACAACCCTTCTGATGCCTTCCTTAATAAACCGCCCGAAACTCCACCCATCTTCATTTCAGAAAAACGCAACGGAAAAGATTGTTTATTTGAAGTTGTGTTTGTTAAAATAAACCCCGATATACCACACTCACATGCAACATCGTAAATTTCCTGCAAATTGTTTACATCGGGCGAAATCTTTAAGAGTATTGGCGTGGGTATATTATACTTAACGCATAACCTCTTTATTGACAAAAGTAATATTTGCAATTTATATGTACTGTTCATGGTGTCTCGTAAATTTGGTGTATTTGGTGAAGATACATTTATTGTAATGTAATCGCAAAATTTATAGAACTTTCTTACAAGGTGTAAATAATCTTCATTTCCTCCATCTTTATTTCTTCCAATATTCACGCCCAAAGCTTGCCCTTCCACTCTTTTAAACTTTATCACTCTTTTTAAAACCTCATCACATCCATCATTTGGGAATCCCATAAAATTTAAAAGAGACTTATGTTTTTTGTTTCTAAACAGCCTTGGTTTTTTATTTCCATACTGCGGTTTTGGTGTCACCGTTCCAACTTCAACAAATCCAAAGCCCATTTTAAACAAACCCTCAATTGCTTCAGCATTTTTATCAACTCCAGCGGCAACTCCACAAGGGTTTTTTATTTTTTTGCCAAAAAAATCCACCTCCCTTTGTGGAAAATTCATCTTGGGCAATAAAAAATTAAGACGCTTCGCAGTAAATATAAACACACTGTGCGAAAACTCGGCCGGTAACATCCTTAACAAGCACAAAGAAACTTTATAAACACCTGCTATACATTTATTCATTGTACAAAATAAAACTTGCATTTTTTGACACGCCATTTCATTGGTATCAATATTATTATTTTTGCAATGGAAAAGTTTAAAATTGTACAATCAAATGTTGCACTACTTGAAATTGACAACATAGACACGGACATGATAATTCCAAAGCAATTCCTTAAAACACTAAAAAGAACCGGTCTTGGAAAAAGCCTGTTTTACGAAATGCGTTATGACGAAAGCAACAACAAAGTAGAAGACTTTGTGTTAAACCAGAAAAGCTTTGAAAAATCACAAATATTAATATCAGGTAACAACTTCGGATGTGGGTCTAGCCGTGAACACGCACCTTGGGCAATTAAGGACTTTGGCATTAAAGTTATTATAGCTAATTCATTTGCTGACATATTTTATGGAAATTGCTTTAAAAACGGCATACTCCCAATCAAGTTGCCAGAAAGTGAAATATCGGCGATTAAAGAGCAAATACACCAAGATAATAATTTTATTGTAGACTTACAGTCTCAAACTATTTCATCATACAGTAAGAATTTTGTAATAAAATTTAAAATTGACTCACAGAAAAAAGAAATTCTTACCGAAGGTCTAGACGACATATCTCAAACGCTAAAATACTCAAATTTAATTGATAAATTTGAAGACAACGATAAACAACAAAGACCGTGGATATATGGTTGATAAAAAAAAACACAAGGAGCCATCGAAACCAACAAACAAGAATTACGCACAAATAAAACACGGATGGTCTAAAGACAAAAACGCCTTTATTGCAATGCAAAGAAATTTCTTCGTTGTTCTTTCAATTGCTGCAATTTTTGGTGTTGTAATCGCAATGATTGTCATCAAGTCAATGGTTGAAAAAAACGCCATAGAGCCATATGTAATATCTGTCAACACCGCAGACAAAATGCCCGTATCAGTTTCGTCGAAGTCGGTAAAAGAATATGCAAACGCACACTCCGCCGTGATTGAATTCTTCTTAACGAAATACATTAAGTCAAGAGAGGGTTACCATTTTGGGACATACAAGTACGATTACAACATGATCACAAGATCCATGTCAAATTACAGTATATACAG
>CAJQOT010000086.1 GCA_905480015.1 uncultured Rickettsiales bacterium
AATTTTAATTGAAAAATATTTTCAGCTTTTTTCAATTTTGCTTCAAGTAGCTTGAGCTCTGCGGACGCATATTCTTGCCTTGCAAAAAGTTCGTCTGCAAATGTTTTTGATCCATTCTTTACCTCTTTTTTGGTAATATCGTAAGTTTCTTTTGTATTTCTATATACCTTCTGAAGGATTTTTTCCATTTCTTGTTGATGTTGTGTGTCATTCCATAATTCTTCGGCTTGTGTTAGGTGATCGCGTATCATAATTTTTACCTCTGTTTCTTTTTGTAGTTTTTCGTATTGGTATTTTTTAGAACCAAAAAAGCTGGAAAAATTTAGTAAATCCATTTGAACATTAACTGATAATGTGCCTTGTTGGTATGTTGGTATTTGGAGTTGGCTGTCGGGGTTTGTAAATTGATGACGATAGCCAATAGTGACTTTTGGTAACAAACCTAGTGTGTTAATTTGTGATTCAAGTTTATATGCTTTGGCGGTGTATTCTGTCGACTTTATTGCATAATTTTGTTGAATTTGTTTTTTGAGCGTTTGAATATTTGGTGCAACGCTATATAATGATACATTTGGAATATGCATATTTTTATGCAGTGTTGAAAATTTATCTTTATATCTTTTTTTTGCAATTATAAGAGAATTTCTATATTGTTTGACACTTACTTTTGCGGTGAGGTAGTCTGATTGTGCCATAAGCATATCGGACTTGGAAACTCTTCCGTGGGCAAATAAATTTTTTATTTCTTTGTACCTTGCTTCGGTTGCATCTATGATTTTTGTTTGTAATTTTAAAACTGCTTCGGTTCGATATAGTGTTATATATGTTTGTGCAAGGCTAAAGAGAAATTTGTTTTTTGCATATTGTGCTGTTGCGTGCAAGTTTGATCGGACTATATTTATTGAGTGTATTTTTTTAATAACCTGAGGTATTGCAAGAACATTGTATTCCATTGCTATGCCATAGCCCTCTTGTTTTAAGCCTGTTGCAAAGCTTGTAAATCGATCTGTATTTTGTAAGTTTGAGGAAAATTTTGGAGTGGATGGGTCTATGTAATTATAATAAAGGTATGTGTTTGGAAGGTATGTGTTTAATGATTGCATGGAATTTGCATGGCTTGATTCTTTGGTGTAATTTTGAACTATGATTTCATCAGCATTATTTTGCACGCTATGTATTGCCTCTGTGATTGTGATTGCATATGATTGATAAGTAAGAAATAAAAGTAAAAAATATAGTATTATCATTTTTCTTTAAGTTTGTTTGACAACGAATGCACACTATAAGAGAAGAGAAAGCTTCTGTTCCAACGCAATAGTGTGTTATGGTTGTTGTGTACAATGAAGTATCTTTCATTGTCTAATTCTGCAAGAAAAAGTTTTCCACCTTGATATGGTTTGTTTATCATGCTACATATATCACCTTCTGGTTTTGAAATTTCCTGCATAATGGGTTTATTGTATTGCCATTTTGCATTTTTTAAATAATTCCCAGCAGAATGTATTGCATCATCTTTATTGTTAATAATATCAATTATGCCGTCGCCGTTTCCATCTACTGCATATGCAAGGATTGATGATGGTATGAATTGTACATACCCAACTGCACCAGCCCATGATCCCATTGCATTATTGCGGAAAAAATAGTTTTTAGATGCAAGAAGCTTAAATGCAGACACAAGTTCGTTTGTAAAAAACTTTGTACGTGAACTTGTGTATTTGTGAGACATTGTAAACAGTGCATCAAATACATTCATTTTTCCTTTGTTCTTACCTAAATTTGATTCCATTAAAATAAGTGCTACAATGGATTCTTTGTTAACTGAATATTTTTTTTCAACAGCGTTAAGTGTATCGATGTTATTTTGTAGGAATTTTTGTGCATTGGGTATTTTGCGTAGAAATATTTTTGCATAAGAATCAATTTTTAATTTAAATTCTGGCTGATTTTTATATTTTATTGTGGGCTTCTTGAGGAAATTAAGTTTATAAACATATTTTGCAATATTTTTTGGTACTTTATTATCAATTAATATTTTATATAGGTTGTTGCGGTGTTCTTGTGTTTGTTGTTTTAAGATTTTTCTATTAGAGAAATTAATTTTTGCTTTTTGCTTTGTAGGTTTTTTAAGTGCACTTAATGTTGAGTTTTTATCGCTATTAATGCAAGAAGGGTGTTGCATTGCAAGTGTGGAAAGCGATAAGGTAGCTAGCGTGATGATTGTTGCGATGCCATGCATAACGAGATAATAAAAAATACAATTATGTTGATAAAATATTGTAGTGCTTCGGATGTCAATGTTATATTGTAGCCTAGCAATTTTAGAATGAGTATTTTACTGGCGGATGCAGTTAGTAATAGTGTTGCAAATAACATCGTTGTGTAATATACAGTGCGTGTCTTTTTTTTATAAATTCTTTCTTGGTAATTGTGTGTTGGTTGTACAAATATCCCATAATATAATGATGACATGAGTATAATAAGAATGGAGTTCATGCCTATGGTGCTAGCGGTGATGAAGTCTGAAATTGCAATTAATGTGGCAGGTATGAATACAAACATTACTTTCTTTGTTTTTGTGATAATCAAAAAATAAACGATTATGAGGAAGTCTACATTGAATGATACATTGATGTAGCTTGGATTTATTGTGGATTCGAATAAGAAAGCTATAGCCAATGCAATGTATTGCATAATAATATTTATATGAATATTATTATGCAATACAAAGGGTATTTTGTATATCAAGGATATTTTTAAATGATTTTGTCTTTTAAGGGGACAAATATGATGAATTTGCAGGTATATTGATTGTAAGCAGGTACAGAAGGAGTATATAAAAAATTTATTGCATTTTGTGACACTGCTCTGTTACTTTGTATGAAATATTAAAGTATTAATGTATAAAGTAACACAAAGTGAAGGATTTTTAAACCTTTCACTTAATGAAAATTATTTTTCTTTTTGCCAAAATTCTACAGTTAGCACACCTAATCTAAACATATATCCAGATATCAACCTTTACAATAAAATTGAAGGTGAGGCTTCAAAGCTTTACGATGTTAAAACAGAAAATGTTTTACTGACCAATGGAAGTGATGATGGAATTTTCCTCCTTCAGCAGGCTTTTGCAAAAAAAAGTATTATTATTACTGACCCAACATTTTCAATGTATGAAAAATATGCAAAAAATTTAGGATTAGAAGTTATTAAACAGCCACTGAATGGTAACCTTGCAATTGATGTTTCATTATTGATTGATAATATTGTTAAATACAAACCATGCATTGTATTTATTCCAAATCCAAATTCTCCAACAGGAACAATGCTTGCAATCGAAGAGATTGAGGAAATACTTAAGACGGGTGCAAGAATTGTTATTGATGAAGCATATATTGAATTTTCTGGTAACCATTCATCTTCTAAATTGCTAGAGAAATATCATAACTTGATTATTTTAAGAACTCTTTCAAAATTTTATGGTTGTGCTGCTGTACGAATAGGGTTTATAATATGCAATAATATTGCTGAGGTAAAAAAGTATCAAGCACCATTTTCTGTTGGCAGTATCAATGCACAAGTTGCGTACAATACTCTTTTATATGTTAACCAACATGGCAATCAAGTTAAGCAATTTACTAGGGATTTTATTCATAATAGAGAAGACTTTTTACAAAAGCTTTTACAAAAAAACTTTGGCAAAATTTATAAAACTGAAGCAAATTTTGTTTTGTTTGAAGTTTTAAATATTCAAAAAACATTGGAAAACTTTCAAGCAAAGAAATTTCTTGTGAAGAATTTTACAAACATTTTACCCAATACAATTAGAGTTTCCCTTGCTAGCAAAGAGATTAACGAACAAATTTTAGATTGTGTGGTGTAGGTGTTATATACAATATTAGCATTTTTCTTTATCAAATAAGAAGCCTTAAATTTTTAATTTTTATTAAACATTTTTTCTAAATATACATTTTAATTGAATTAACTACAAAGGAAAAAGCCTTAAAGTGTACAATTGCATATTAACTGACATTAATATACTTATTCCCCCTATTTATTAACATTCTTACTTATTTTTTGATTAAACCTCTTAACATCGTGCCAATAACAACCAACACAAGTACCACAAGAAGGGCAAGATTTGTTTTCTCTACTCTTACCCCAGAACATATCTTTCAAGAAATTATGAAAAAACTCTTCGTATTTGAAGAAATCCATTATATTCTTGAAGGTTTTTAGATAATTAGAATTAGTTATATATATTTTGAATACCATTTATTATCTTGACAACAAGAATATAAAATTGCTTCGTTATTACAAACTAATATCTTATATTTAGTACATTAGGATAATATATGAAAAATCAATATACATCGGCACATGTTGCAAATTATTTTCTAAGTACTGCATGCGATGTAAACATTATCATAACACCACTAAAGCTTATGAAAATGGTATATTTTTCTGTTAATAAAAAAATCACAGACACTAAGTAAGGCTCAAGAAAGCTTGTAAATGAGAGTAATGAGACATCAAGAACGCACAATGCTTATTAAAGAGTGGAGGGAGTGTGAGTTACATATCAATTACTATGTTGATTATATTCTCCATAAATACAATATTTTTTGATGACAAAATAGACAAGATTATAATGTCATTTACATCATTAAAGAGTGGTGCTTGGCAAACTCAGGGGATATATGGAGTGGTGATTGTAAGTTACTTTATATAAAAAATATTTAAAAAATAAGTGAAATAAGTATATTAATACCTATTTATGTATATAATAACCTAGTTTTTATTGCACTCAAAATATATTCATCGCTTTTAAATCTTCAATATTACCACTATTCACCATCATTTAAAATGTTTGCAATTCCTCCACGCAAAGTACTGCTTGTTTCTTGAACCATTGCATCTGTTTCAATGTCATATTTTTCAATAGTCTTCCCATTAAGAAGATCTGTTATCTCCTTTCCTGATAGCGTTTCGTACTTTAACAACCCTTGTGCCAGTGTCTCTAAATCGTCTCGTTTTTCATTGAGAATTCTCTTTGCTTCATTTAGACCATACTCAACAAGTTTTTTAATTTCCGAATCAACAAGCTTTGTCATCTCTTCAGACTCCATATTATCTTTACGGTATGGGTTTTCAGAGCCATAATAAATTGGACCAACATCATCACTCATACCCCACTCTTTTACCATTGCAGAAGCCAGTGCCGTTACTTGGCGAATATCCGACGATGCACCAGAGGTAACCATTTGGTGACCAAATATTAACTCTTCAGCAGCACGCCCACCCATTGCAACGGCTAAATCCGCAAGCATTTTTTGACGAGTAAGAGAAAATGAGTCTTCATCTGGAAAGCGCATTACCACGCCAAGTGCTCTTCCGCGAGGAACAATCGTCGCCTTATGAATAGGATCTGAACCTTCTGAATTGATTGCAACAATAGCGTGCCCGCCTTCATGGTACGCAGTAAGACGCTTTTCTTTGTCCTTCATTACCATGCTTTTGCGTTCCATACCCATTAGAATGCGATCTTTTGCGTTTTCAAAATCAATCATATTGATGAGGAGTTTATTATCACGAGCAGCAATTAATGCTGACTCATTTACAAGGTTTGCTAAATCTGCACCACTAAACCCTGGTGTAGACTTCGCAATTTCCGCAATATTAACATCTGGTGCAGTACGAACTTTTTCTGAATGCACTTTAAGAATTTCAGCACGCCCTTTGATATCAGGCTTATTGATTGATATTTGCCGATCAAACCTTCCAGGGCGCAGCAAGGCTTTATCTAGTACATCGACTCTATTAGTTGCGGCGATAATAACAATATTTGTCCTTTCATCGAAGCCGTCCATTTCAACAAGTAGTTGATTAAGGGTCTGCTCTCGCTCGTCATTTCCTCCGCCAACGCCAGAGCCTCTTTGCCGCCCAACAGCATCAATTTCATCAATAAATACAATACACGGTGCATTTTGCCTTGCCTCTACAAACATTTCACGCACACGGCTTGCACCAACACCAACAAACATTTCTACAAAATCCGAACCAGAAATATGAAAAAATGGAACGGCAGCTTCACCAGCAATTGCCCTAGCAATAAGAGTTTTACCGGTTCCGGGATCGCCATGTAGAAGGCAGCCTTTTGGAATTTTTGCTCCAAGTTTTATATACTTCTTTCCATCTTTTAGAAAGTCTACTACCTCCATAAGTTCGTCTCTTGCTTCGTCAAT
>CAJQOT010000087.1 GCA_905480015.1 uncultured Rickettsiales bacterium
GTTTGCATTCTATCAAGAAAGCCACCTCATTACTCACTTTCACTACATAGTCCACTTTTTCGCCTTTTTTACCTGCAACATCTGCTGTAAATTCTGCTATTACATCACGAGGGTTGTTTACATCATAACCCATTGCCCGAAGTATTGGAGAAACAAGGTATTGTTTTGTTTGTGCTTCATTTGTTATTAAAGATATATTTTCCTCGTATACATTTAATACCTGTTGTAATTCTTTTAATATAGTAGACATAATGGTAGTTAATTACTAATAATACAGGTATATTAAATATTTTAATTATCAAGTATAAATTTACTTGCTTTCTAAAGGATAAGTTATACAATATAGTATATATGTTATAATATAATTTTATAGTTTATGTCTACACTTACAGCCGATATAGAAACAGTTGCAACCTCACAAGTAAAGCAAGGTCATTATCATACAACAAGTGAGGCAAAAATAGCTATGATGTCAAAACTTGCAGAAGATGAGCTAGATAGAAATTTAGCCAAAGGTATGGAAGATTATGAAAATGGAAGATACACAGTAGTCAACGAACAAACAACAAAAGATTTTATAGATAAACTAAAAAAAAGATTATTACCTAACAATTAAAAAAATGTATCAAATTGTTAGGTCGGAAAAGGCAGATGATGATTTGGAAGCAATAGCCGACTATATAGCACTAGACAATCCAACAAGAGCCGTTACTTTTGTAGAAGAAATGATTAATAGTTTTTCTCAATTAATCTCTAGTCACCCAAAAGCTGGTAAGCAATATAAAAAGTTTTATTATTCTGTTTATAACGATTATTTCATTTTCTATGACATTTACGAGCATAAAAAAGAGATTCTTATTGTACGAATTATAAACTCATCTCAATATACAGAGTATGAGAAGTTTTTTTAAAGTTAGTTACCACTCAAGTTTCACGATACAACTTTTTTCACTTCTGCAGTTTGCTTGTTTTTCAAAAACTCCGCAAAATCATCAATGCATTTTTGACTATATCTTTTAATGACAGATGTTTTACCAATGCTCCAAAAATATTTATCATCATTTTCTACATTATATTCTTTCTTAAAGAGAACAAACAAATATGACAAGTGATAACTTTTTCCCGCGTTGGTTGTCATTCTTTCAGAAAAGCCCATTTGTTTTATTGCATTAATTACATCTTTTTGCCCTTCAAATAAATAGTCTTTACTCTTGTCTGTTTTGACAATTTGCATTGTCTTTATATCCTGTATTGCTCCTTTTAAAATTAGAGCTGGAGCTCCGTCTTTTTCAACAAAATGCCCCTCTCTTATAAATTTAATTTTATCCATCATACCCTTGTCAAAAATAATCTTGCGTTCCCCAGCATATATTTCTCCATCTCCATCATAGCTAAAGATTCCAGCATTACCAACTCCTATTGTTGCTATCTTTTGAATATGTTCCAGCCATTTTTTTTGCTCTTTCTCTCTTTCTTTTTGCATAAGAAGCATCAAATCTTGTGCCTTTATTTCTTTACTTTGCCCTGCATAACGATAGTATATAGCACCCTCTCGCAATGCTGGGGTTGTTTTATCGTAGCTCTTTAAACATATTACTGGCTTCTGTTCTGATTCTTTGATATACAAAACACCGAATGATATTTTTTTATCATTAATATTCTGTTCAAATGAATATAATTCAAAATTAATAGTTACAGATAAAAAATTCTGTAATTTTGTTTCCAAATCCTTACTATCATATTCATCAAGCTGTTGTAACTTATCAGCAATTAGCCCAAATGGTTTTCTTGGTTTATCTCCTACGCCAAATATCAAACAACCACCTTTGTTGTTAGCAAAAGAGCATATTGTTTTAACATAACATTCAACTTGTTTATGAAAAGTTTTTTTAAATTCAATGGTCGCAGATTCTCTGCTTGTAACCATTCCACCGTTATTTATTGAAAGCTTTTGTATTTTGAGCATAAATTTTAGTTAGTTACAAACTTGCTTTAATATTAACCATATTATCAAACAATCAAACTTTTTATTTTCTCTCCTCCCGCCATTCCCCCATATCCTTGAACCCTGTATAAAGTGAGGATTTATCAAGAACATCATATTTTTTACTCTCTCCACCTCCAATATCAACCAAATCATTTAAAGCAATTTTCATTTTCTCTCCTGTCTCTTTTCCTGCCTTGTCATTATCCAAATACATCTCCACCCTCTCAAAACTTCCTTGTTTGTCTAACAGCGACCGTTGGTTCTCTACAAACTCAACCCCTCGCCTCCACAAAGCACAAGAATTTAAAACAATAACATCATTTTTATTTTGCCTCACTCCCTTACTTTCCAAATAACTCATAAAATCAAATATACCCTCAAATATAAGAACAGTTTTACTATTTTTATCACTTCCTTTAAAAAAAGAAATATCTTTATTTATAGCACATTTAAACCTATTATTTCCACATCCACTAATTTCATAACCTCCTGCTTCATTTTGGTGAGCAATACCAAAATACCTTTTTCCTTTCATCTTGAAATATATCTCTTTTTGATACAATTTAGCCGTTTCAATGCTTATTTTCCTTACATCTTTAATATAATTCTTGATAGGAAAATAATATAAATCTTTTACTTCCAAAATATCAACCTCTCCATTTTCCGTTTTAAAGCCCTCTCCTTTGTTTTTACCCTCATTCTTAGTTCCACTCTGTTTTTCACTATCAAATCCATTAAAAGGCACTTTCTGTTGATTTTGAGTGGTGTTATTTGCACTACCATTTGAAACATCAATATTCGTTCCAACTGGATAAACTCTCAAAAGCTCCTCTATCTTTTGTAATGCCTCACTTGTATTTCTTAAACAATAATAATCTTGAACAGACTGCACCAATCCCCTTACTTCATCTGTTCCAAAATCATGAGTAATATTCTTCGTTACCGATATTGAAAAAGAGGGGCTTTTATCCTCTCTAAACGGAGAGCAGCATAAAATATTATCTCCTTTTGTGTATGCTTTTTCTAGTGTAATTATACCACCATAAAACCAAGTAATAGGTATTTTTGAGGCTTGTTCTAAATTCATAACCTTATCTTAACAAATAAACAATAAAACCTACCCACCAAAACACTCATCATATTTATCCCTTAAATTCCCATCAACTGACATATGCTGATATATAGCAATAGTCTTTTTATCACTATGCCCTGTTAATAACATTGCTTCACTGTCGCTCATAGCAGATGAAACTATGGTCGTAAAATAATGCCTTAAAGAATGAGGCGATATTTTCTTATCTATCCCCAATTTTCTTACATACTCCCTCATAAACAAAGCCACGCCTTGCCTTGTATACTTCTTATGAAATCTTGAAACTATCAAATTTTCATCTCCTCTTTTCTTTTGAGTGATAGAAACTAAATCAGAAAGTAAGTCTTTAGGAAATAAGACATATCTATCTTTATTTCCCTTACCACCGTTTATAAATATTTTTCTTTCACTTAAATAGACATCCTTACATTTTATGTTTATTAATTCGCTCACTCTTGCCCCAGTCCCCATTAATAACCTTATAACCAAATAATGAGTATAATTACTCTTCAAAGAAATCTCTAACAACCCCCTAATCTCATCTTTAGAAGGAATCTGAGGCAAAATAAAACCTTTGGTTTTATCAAGCTTCAATTCATTTCTTCTCCTTACTTCCTCAATAATATATTTACTCTGCTCATAGCTCACGCTATTTTTTCTAAAAGTTCCTTATTCCTACATTTCTTTTTCATCACTAAAAAACAAAACAATCCTTATTCGCCCATATTCCTATCACTATATTTTACTTGATATATACATCAAAATATGTTATAGTTAGATAGTAATTTTAAATCTCAATATGCACAGTCACAGTAAGGACAATGATAAAAATTATGATTATAAATGTAAGCCTTTTTTCTTTGCAAATGAAGAGCGTTCGGAGTCAACAAGCTTTGCTCCGGTAATAGAAAAATTACGAAAATTCCCTAAAAACCAGAAGAATAAAAGTGCAATTATTGTAGGCGAATCATATTTGATGGATATAATATCCATATTATCTAATAAAAATGTCACGGATGTACTTGCAATTGATACAAGTACGAAGGTACTCAAACATATCGATAATATTCAACAATTCTTTATACAAAACAACAATCTCCCCTGTAAAAGTGCTTGGAAGGAATTTCAACATCGTTTTGTATCCAAGAAGTATTTACCAAACGCACTTGAACAAAAACTATTTAATACAAGAATGAAGGATATAGGTATAGCGTTTTCTTCTGAAAAACACTTTAAGAAAACATGCAAAGCATTTCAAAGCATTAAAATACATAGAAAAAAAGTTAACTTATTTTCTACAAAAGAATGTCAAAATTTAATAACATACCTGCGTCATATTAATTTTCCTCCAGCTATTTTTGCAAATTTTACTAATGTTGGAGATTATTATAATGACTTTGTGCGTACTTCTAAGAAAGACAACACAAAAGAAACAATATTTGATACATTAAAGAATTTTTCTTTTAGTACGAATGCAATTATTACGTCTACTGTGCTCAGAAGGAGAGCTAATCAGAGTCGAGGACGAATAATTACTAATAACATAACAGAAATACATAAATTGTACAATCGTTCTGCATATATACAACCCAACCCAGCACCTACCTTAGGTAGACTTACTCGAAACCATTCTCAAATTCAATCAAACATTACACCAAAACTACAGATGGGACGCACACGTGCCTTTCATCTTAGGAGGGCACATAACGAAACAAGATATTTTAGTGCTTATAAAGCTGTATAACCCATAAAGGGTTGGTTTTTTCTTTTCGTTACAAAGATTTTTGAAAGCAAAATCCTAAAAGATATACCAAATCTTATATTCCTATCTAATATCTTAAATATCCTCCTTATTTTAATAAAAAAACTTTATATCAAACCTTTATGAGCTTTCTTCAAGCTAGAAAGTAATCCATCTTGACCTATTAGTTCTTCGGGGTTATTAGGATTGTAGTTATTTAAAAACTTATCTAAAAGATTCTTATCAAAAGTATTTGTAGACATATAAACTGCACAAAAATTAACAAAATTAAAAGAGATATAGAGCTAACGCTCTCTATCTCAAGTTTTGTCGTTTACACAGTTTTTGTGATAGGCACTAGAGTAGGTTTTTCTATCGCTTATTATATTTTAATCTTTACAAATTTTTATTCAAGTTATCTAACAAATAATATGAAATTACATAAATAAATAAATGACAATACAAATACCATTTCTTAATCTAAAACAAATAAATACCACACATTCATCAGAGCTCAAAAAAATAGCTGACTCTGTAATTAATTCAGGATATTATATACTAGGCACTCAAGTACAACAGTTTGAGGCACAATTTGCAAAATATTGCAATACCCATTATTGCATTGGAGTTTCAAATGGTCTTGATGCATTAGAATTAATACTTCTTGCCTACAAAGAAATTGGATATTTTAATAATTTAGACGAAATTATCGTGCCATCAAATACATATATTGCAACTTCTCTTGCAGTAAATAACTGTGGATTAACACCTATATTTGTAGAACCAAATCCTAAAACATTTAATATTAATCCCCGTTTAATTGAAGAAAAAATAACTAAAAAAACAAAAGCAATTATCGTAGTTCATCTATATGGTATGCCATGCGAGATGAATGAAATTAACACCATTGCAAGAAAATACAATTTAAAAGTAATAGAAGATTCTGC
>CAJQOT010000088.1 GCA_905480015.1 uncultured Rickettsiales bacterium
CCAAGACCTTCCTTATAAAGCTTCAATGCTTGTATTTTAACTTGAAAGCTATAACCTTTCACGGTGTTTCTTGTAAAATTACACTTACAATTCTTGCATTTATATCTCTGTTTGCTGTGTGCAAAACCTGCTTTTACAAAGACTTTTGAACTACACTTTAGACATTTATTCATAACAAAATAATAACAATCTAGCTAACGCTAGATTGTATATAGTTGTTTGTTAATGCCGAATAATTTAATATTGTTATTTACGGTATTTTGGTG
Organism: uncultured Rickettsiales bacterium; assembly: GCA_905480015.1. Classification (GTDB taxonomy): domain Bacteria; phylum Pseudomonadota; class Alphaproteobacteria; order Rickettsiales; family Deianiraeaceae; genus CAJQOT01. The sequence goes on from CAJQOT010000088.1 coordinate 267, forward strand.
AATGACGACTGAATTATTATTATATTTATAGTTGTGTGTGATATTGTCATTCATCAATTCTAATAGTAGTTTAGAATCCAATTTATAATTTGCTTTTTGAAAACAAAAGCCGAACGAGTACAAAAAATCTTCAATGCTATGTCTGTTCAGCCAGCGGATATGCCTATTGTGTATATAATTTAAGGGTCTAGTAGATATGCGAAGTTTCTTATTTTTCGTATGGGTTACAAATTTACACATATAAGCACACAAAATAATTCTACTATTTTTGTTGTCATTTTCCTTATCAAAACGTATTGCTCGTTTATCTTTGAAATATCCTTTGTTATAAAACTTTTTCAGTCTGTTTTTAACAGGTTTAACTTCTGTAACAGAACAGAGAAAATGGAGGTGTATAATCCACCTCTTTTTTTCCAAGTCCCATTTGGTTTCCACACACAGAACGCCTTTGTTGATATACTTTGTTACAGGTGTAATTGCTCTCAAGAATTCATAATAAAAAAGACTTGGGTGGTCGTTCTTGTAGTTAAGTTCACGCTTGCGTAATCTTCCCGCAGGACATAATATAGCAATGAAACGAAGCTTCTTACAATCAGAAAATACCTCAAGCAATTCATCAACAAATAACAGAGAATTGAAGTACGAACAACGAGGACAACATAAATTTAGACACTGCACACTTCCTTTGCAAGAAATGAGTGTTTTCTTAATCCTTGCATCTTTCTTACGAGAGTTGTCAATTGGTCTATCTTTTCGTGGACATTTTGGTAATGATTTGAGAACGGCAATTCGCTTTTTCTTTTCATTGTTAGCCTGTAAAAGTGACCATTTTTTAGTTTCATCATAGTATTTTTTAGGGCTGGCGTGTGTCCATTGTATACAGCCTTCCTAAGGTCATTTTTTGTATAGAACATAAATCACAGAATAATTAATTATTGATATTCACTTTTCTGCTTTCTATAAATTTACAGATGTCAGAATATTTATAGAGGGCTCGTGATCCGATTTTAATGTATGGAATGGTATATTTCCTTGTACATGCCCAAGAAGCAAGAGTGGCAGATTTTATTCCGAGAATGTCAGCATCTTCTTTTCTGCTGATAAGGTTTAGATTGGTATTCATATAAAAATATAAAAATTAATAACAGTTCAAAAACAGCCAATTTAGGAAAATCAAAGTGTGTATACTAATGGTATATACACAATATGAATTCTTGCAAACAACACTTGCCCATATCAAAAAATACGGATAAACTCATATGTATTATAGAGCTAATTGAAAAATTGCCTTATAGCAAAAAATAAATAGACCTAATCAAACTAATTGGAAAATGCAGTGAGACTCATAAGTATAATACTTAAAGTTCACAGGCTTTGGTAACGAACTGTATCAAGATTTAATAACCTTTAACATTTCATACGAAGTTTCTTTCATCGCCAGAAGATTTATCTTTTGAATTAGAAATTCTAAATCTGCAAACACACTCCTCAAGAAGAAGGTATATCAACACTATTGCAAAAGATGGCAGACTTTATTCTAAGCTTGATGGAAAAGAATTTTATGATTTAAGAAACACAGCAATAAATAATTGGAACACATTCCTGCAAACACACAAACCTACAATTGCAATAACGGCAATACATGGTTTTGATGAACCAACAGGAGCAAACTTTTGGATGAGGCACGACATCGCAACAGCATCTGCTGCTTTGGGTAAAATATCAAATAAGGCTTGTATTGCAATAGGTTCTGCTCATTTTGTTTATGAGTTACCATCAAAAGAACAAGCAAACCTTTACAGTTTTAATGTACAAGAACAGCATATTTACAAAGGTCAACATAGACCATTACTTGATTATAAATGTGATTCTTATTTAGAGGATACTGGAAAGAATTGGGACGTTGAGTTTGTGGTTAAGGGGTTTGCTTCCTAAGTAAGATACCACATCATATAAATTTTTCACATATATAATAAACTTTGTGAGAAAGAGAATATTAATTACAGTGAAAACATATCCATGTCAGTCAAAAAAGTATGGAGAATTAGTGTGTACTGCTGGAATTGATGAAAGAGGAAATTGGATGAGATTATATCCAATACAGTTTAGAAATTTAAAAACAGCACATCGTTATAAAAAAATACCAGTGGATTGAAGCAGATATAGTAAAAGATAAATCTGACCCAAGAATTGAAAGTTATAAGATAATTTCAAATATTGAACTGTTGGAAAAAGTTGATACAAAAAATTCTTGGGAATTAAGAAAGAAGTTAATCTTGAATCAAGGCTATTACACAAATAAGAATAATCTTATTTATAATTGTAGAATAAAACAAGAAGTTTCACTCGCAATATTCAAGCCTAGAGCTATTTTGAGATTAATAATACAAGATGTTATATTTGAC
>CAJQOT010000089.1 GCA_905480015.1 uncultured Rickettsiales bacterium
AGAAGGAGACTCGTAGCTAGTGAAACGGATTCAAGGATAGATTCAACCTTAGATAGCGATGCAGAATCCTCAAGCACAGAAGCAGCAGCAGAAACCTCAAGCACAGCAGTAGCACCCCCAAAAGCAGCAGTAGCACCCCCACAAAAGTACAAGAAACGCTGATGGAACAAATAAAGCGGGTAGCGGCAGAAAGAAGCGCGAAAGTAGCGGCAAAAGCAGCAGCGGAAGCAAGCAGTGAAGAAGGAAAAGCAGCAGCGGAAGCAAGCAGTGAAGAAGGAAAATCCTCAAGCTCAAATGTAGTAGCAGCAGCACCCAGTGAAGAAGAAAAAACCTCAAGAAAAATCGAGAAAAAAATACTAAAGATAATAGACGCAATATTACCACTCTTATCAGTCGAAAGACAAGAAGCAATTGAAGCATTAAAAAAATTATCTACACAAGAAATATTAGATGCAACAAAATTTGACAACCTCAAGGTTACACATGAAGCAATCGGAATAGAAGTATTAGAGATAAAAGAAGATTTGCAAGCAAAGGGGGAAAAATATAACCGACAATATTTTGAACGTATGGCAAGGAAGCTACTGACTGAAAGAAGACAAGCAGAAGTAAAACAAAACTTAGAAGAATATGCAGACAGAGTAATAAGTGAAGATGCAATAAGTGAAGATGAAATAAGTGAAGATGAAATAGTATCGAAGAGAGTAGTGGAAAACAGTACAGACAAAACGAAACGACAAGGAAAGTGTAACAGTGTTGCCGATTTTTTGCAAGATTTTACTAACAGTACTGTAGGAGAAGATGGGAAAGAAGCATTACAAATATTGAGCAATACGATTTCTCGATATTCGACAGACAGACTTTATACATATGAAGAAGAAGAACAGTTAGAAAAAGAGGTAGAAGCAATACAATCATCGAATCCTGTAGTAATGAGATTTGTAACGGATTTCAAAAAGCACATGGAAGCAAATAAAGCAAGCAGAGCATCTGTGGTAAGTGCTGTATATACTGACTGGGAGGCCGACACACGGGAGTGGGACGAAAAAGACGCAAAAAAAGCAGCAGCGGAAGCAAGCAGTGAAGATGTAATAGTAGCGAAGAGAGAAGTGAAAAACAGTACAGACAAAAAAAAACGACAAGTACAGTTTAACAGTGTTCTCGATTTTGCTGAAGATAGTGTAAATAACCATCGTGAAAGTATATATGGTACATATAATAGTGTATATAATACTCTAGATGAAATAGGTGAAAACCTAAAAGAAAGGATTACATCTTTTGCGAGAGACCGCTCTTCTGTGTATGAAAAAGACGGACGGTGGTACGCAGACTTTGTAGAAGAGTTCAACAAAGAGTTCGACGAAGAGTTCAACGAAGATTTAGGAGACAAAACAAGTACGATAGTAGCGAAAATAAGAGAGGAAGCAGAAGTAGAGAGAGCAAAAAGACAAGAAAGGGGTAAAAAGATGGCTAAAATCAAGCAATATAATCCAGATGCAATGGAAGCATTGAGGAACACAGCCGGCATGGTAGAAGCAGCAGAAGCTCAAGACCAAGAAGCAATGCAAGCAGTGCACAAAGCAATACAAGCAAAAGAAGCAGCAGAAAACCAACAAACAAAACAAGCAGTAGTGGAAGCAATAACGGAAGCAGGAGAGATACAATTAATGTTAGCAGAAGTAGTAAAACGAGAAGAAGAATTAATTCATAATGCTTACCAAGAAGCATTAGCAATAGAGCCACGCACAGTAAGAGTAAAGGGAGCAGCAGCACCAGTATTACTGCCACAAGAAGAAGAAGAAGAACCTATACATGATACAATGTCGGCAATGGGATTAAATTCATCTGATGATGAAGAAGAACCTGTACATTTTACAAAAAACCCTGCACCAGCACCAAAACCAAAACCACAAGAAGTAGAACAAGCACATGGTATAATGTCGGCAATGGGTGATGGGACATCTCATCTCACACAAAAAGTGTCGTCAAGCAAAAGAGGAGGAGTAGGGGCAACCAAACACAAGTCTAACGTCCCTCCTAACCCCCCGTCCCAGTCCAGCAAGCCTCAAGGTGGTCCTTCTATGTACTGATAGAAGTACACGCCGGTTGCACAATGCTGCATTACATCTATTATTTACAATAGATGTAATGCACAAAAGTTATTCATCTCTCAATTAAAGGGTCGCAATTGTTTGGAAGTCTCTGTTTTTGTAGGCTTTTGTAATTTCTTCTTGCGAGAAATATAGCGACCCATGAGAGATTTTATTTGTTTTTTCAAAAAATTTTATTTCTTTTTGTTCTAGGATTCTATCGTGCGTTAAGTTATGCAGGTAAATTTTACCGTCGAAAAGATCTAGAACATTCACAGTATCATTCACTAAAAGATTCACATATTTGTTAATATCACACGATTCTGGATGATTTACAATATTTTCACACAATTGAGAGTTTTCCTCTTGAAATGCAATTTGATATTTTGCACTAAATTTTTCAAAATTACAAAATGACGGTAAAAGGAAGTTATTTGGATAAATCGTAATTTCTTCAATACTATTTGACGATCTTTGCGATTCGGTATCAAAATATTTAATACTTTCAATAGTGCTTCCTAAAAATTCTATACGAATATTTTCCTGCGTTGTTGCAAAGTCTACAATGTATCCACGCATTGCAAATTCCGCAGGGTTGTGAACAACGGGAGATGAAATATATCCAAAGTCTGATAATTGACCAGTGATTTCTTGTGTAGAAATATTTTTACCAGCATTTAAGTGGAAAGAACCATATGCGTCGGGCTCTGGCATTGGTAAAGAAAGTAATGTATCATGTATAAGCATTACCTTTGGAGGGTTTTCAAATGCCTTAATATAGTTTTGAAGAAATGTGTAATTATTCAAACTTGTATGGTTGATATAAAATGAAAACCGTGGTGCAAGCAATGCTGAAGCACATCCAAGGAAGTTTAAATTGTGATGAATTTTTTCCAAGAAATCATAATTTTGTGAAATAAAAACAATATTCTCTTTCTTTGAAAGTAAAGCAAGATGAAACGGAACCGACTCTTCTGGTATGAGTTCTGGGAAATCATATGTTTTGTGTTGCATTTTATAAAAACATTTTATATTTAATGTGTAATATCAAAGGCAAAAATCAAGATGAAAGTAAAGTTTTTACCATATAAGTTTTTGCGATTTGTTTGTTTCATTGCATTTTCTATTTTTATGTATCAATCTATTGCAAATGACACACCCGAAGAAACCGCTGAAAATATTTTCAAAATTACACCAACTTTATATTCCGCTGGTGCGTATAAAGAAATGTATAGTATGGTGCAAAACCCTACAAACAATCTTCGCCGCGAAGCAGGTTCGCCTTTTTTTGCCAAAGGCATTCCATTGTATATTGAAGGGCATGTACATGATGTATCTAACATACCAATAGAAGATGTTACAATAGAAATTGTTCAGGCGAATCATTATGGAGTGTACAACTTTATGATTGATGAAGACAGTGCATTACACGACCCATATTTTCTTTCGTCTGGAAGGTCTATAACCAATAATGTTGGTGAATATTCTTTCCTAACAATTACCCCTGGTTTTTATGAAAGACGAGCACCACACATACACTTATTAATTAAACATAGCAAATTTGAGTTTGAAACTGAAATGTTTTTTCAAAATCACCCACGAAATAAAAAAGATCCAAAATATAATAAATTAAATCACCATCAACGCAATGCTGTCACGGCAAAAGTCTATTATGTAGACTCTCAAAATCTGCAAATGGGCATGAGGGCAATATTTGACATATACATTAATTATAGCTTTACATAAGATATGTTTGCATCTTTGCTGTTTAGCACCATTTTACCTCTATCGTTTAACCAAGTGGCGGTTATGTACAGCCTGCAAGCAACATAAATTAAGCCCTACCAAAGACGTTATTTATTTGCTCCCTACTACCAGTAGTAACAACACGACTTCCACTAAGAGGGCAAGCTTTTTTCCCACCTGTTGCAAGGAATGTACTATTACCATATTTTAATACTTTTAGACAAAGTTTATGTCCTTGATCAAGCAAAGGCAGTACAGTTTCGAGTGTTGACTTATAAAGATTGTCACTATTTTTATCTTCATCTTTTTTTACCTCTATTGGGGTCTTGCATTCCACTTCTGTACGCACCTTACCACTGTCAATTAAGGAGTAGGTAACTTCTGCACCAGTGGTATTACGCAATAAAGCCTCAAGCTGTTTACAAAAAAACTTTTTTCTACTTGAGAAGCAATGGAATTTTTCCTCCTTTGTGATTGGTAATACTTTATTATGGTGAAAGGGCTTTATTCTTACACCAGTCACGAGAGGGACACCTGCTGTGTGCATTTTTGTCTGTATATCCAATACATCAACATTGGGGTCGTATTGATATTTCTCCTTCCATCTCGTCAAAGCTGCTTGTTTGGTTTTACCATCCATAGGTATAGTTACTATATCTTTGTTATCACTCTTATCTTCTGCTGGTACAAATGTTCTAGTCGCTTTATTATAATATAGATTCTCTATAAAGCTTACATTAAATTGAAAGATTACCCTTGGGTCGAGAGATTTTATACATTTGGACACTGTTATTCTAGCCTCAGGATATCTTTTTGCATCTTGTATTTGAATATATTGTTCTAATGATTTTAATCCACTATATTTAGGATATTCTTTGGACAGTTTTCCATGAAACAACTCGTGTGTCAATCTAGATGGATCGTTATATTGATGAAGTGTTCGATCGAACACAGTGCTGTTCTTAATAAACGTGTCCACAATAAATACAAAATCAGTAAACTGTCTATTCCCTCCCTCTTCTCTTCCATGGGGTCTCAGTCTACTACTCCTCAAATGCGTATAAAACTTTTGCTGTTCTTCATCGGTATATCCCCACTTCGTTAATAGCCTCCTTAATACGTATAGTTGTATATAATGAGTGTAATCTCCATGTCTGAATTGTCCCACATCTTTAAACATTCCACTCTCTCTGTATCCATCCCACACATATTTAAGAGGAGGAGGACC
>CAJQOT010000090.1 GCA_905480015.1 uncultured Rickettsiales bacterium
GTTCGATAGGAAGGATATTGAAAGTGAGTAATGTCTCTGTTTTAAACTGGATACGAAAGTTTGGTAAAATGCTTGAATATTCCATCAAATTATTGATGTTAAAATGTAATGGTGAGTTGTATATTTTGAGTTAGCAATGCCCGTGTTTTATATTTGTTATTAAACTTGGAGATAGAAGTTATAATGATAGGTTGTAAATAGGGTAAATAAGTATATTATTACCCAAGATTGGGTAACTATATACCTACTTCCCCTTAATATTCAATAAACCCTTACAAACACTAACTAAATACGGTAATTTTTCTTAATAAAAATACTCTTTTTACTTGACTTTTGCAATCATTGGTATAATATATAGTTATATTTCAAATATGAAAACTTTTAAAAACATTCTTGATTTTATGTCTTTCTTCTCTTCTGAAAAGAAATGCTATGAATTTTTTAAGTTGAATATTTGGAAAGAGGGTGCATTTTGTCCACACTGTGGAAGTAATGAGGTTTATGAATACGCCTCTAACTTCAAAAAAAATCGTTGCAAAGATTGTAAATGTGATTTCTCAATTCGCAAAGGCACTATTTTTGAAGAAAGCAGAATGTCTTTGCAAAAATGGTTTATGTGTATTTATTTAATGAACTCTAATAAAAAAGGAATCTCAAGCTTATCACTGTCAAGACAAGTTGGTATTACTCAAAAGACGGCGTGGTTTGTATTGCAAAGGCTTCGCCATGTTGCAAGCAGTGGTATGGGTTCAATGTTTGGTGGTACAAATGAAATTGACGAAACTTATGTAGGCGGAAAGGAAGGAAATAAGCATAAGCACAAAAAAGGTTTGGAAGAAAAGGCGGTTGTTTTGGGTATTAAAAACCGTGATAGTGGAAAAGTTAAGGCTTTTCATATTGAAACAAACACATATTGTGATATGGCGGAAAAGATATTTGAAAAAGTAGAACACGGTTCAACTTTGATAACTAACGAATACAAAGGTTACAAAGCGTTGAAATATTATTATAATCACGAGTCTATTAATCACTCTAAAAAAGAGTATGTTCGTAAAGATGTTTCAAGTGTTGCCGTAAAAATTACAACGAACGGCGTTGAGGGTGTGTTTAGTCAACTTAAAAGAGGTATTAATGGAATATATCATTGGGCTTCAAAAAAACACTTACAACGCTATTTAAACGAGTTTGAATTTAGATTTAATACTCGTGAACTTGCAGATAATTTAAGATTTTCTGAGTTCTTAAATAATGTACAAGGAAGATTGACATATAAAAATTTAATTAAAGGGGTATGAGTGAAGAACTTTTACAGCGAGATTTAATTAAAAATCCTGAAAAAATAGGAACTTGGAATTTTTATAATATTGGTGCAACAAGCATTAATGCTTTAATGAAAGCGGACATTATAAGAAGTGTTGATTATGGCAATGTATCAAGAAAAAAAGTTGATGCAATTATAACAAGGCAGAAAGAAGTGATTGCAATAGTAGAATATAAATCACCAAAACAATTCAATACAAAAAATAAGAAAGATAAGGCAATTTTACAAGAAATTGAAGTTGCTAAAAAGTTAAAAACAAAGCTTATTATAGCAACGGACACGCAAGAAACAGTGTGGATTAATGTTGCAACTGGAAATAGTGTAAAAGACAAAAACGGCAATGATTTAAAGTATTTGTTCAATCCAAAAGATGAGAATTTACAAAAGTTTATAACTGAAATAATTCAATCAATAAATGAGAAAAATGATAGAATTTTGTCAAAGAAGTTAGTTGACCCAACAGGGCTTGCAAAACAAATATGGCAAGATGTTTGGTCGGTAAGTGGTGCAACACCTGAAAATTGCTTATATACCTTTGTTGAGTTGTTTATATTCAAATACTTAAGTGATTTGTTAATTTTAAAAGGTGATTTTAACTTTTACGAATTATTAAAAAAATATGATAATAATGAAATAAATGATGTTCTGCAACATTACGCCAATGTTATTAGACCGAAAATAAAAGATTTATTTCCTGAGGGAGTTGATAAAACAACAATTATAAACGGCACTATATTTGTAAGTAAAGACCAAAAAGCGGTAGATGGGTACGGTGCTGTATTTAAAAAGATTTTAGAAAAATTTAGAGACTACGGAAAACTTGAATACATTGACCACGATTTCAAGAGCAAACTATTTGAAAGCTTTTTAAAAGAAAGTATAAGTAAGAAAAATTGGGGACAGTTTTTTACACCGATTAAAGTGGTTCGTGCAATTAATGAAATGGCGGAAGGTGAGTTGAAAGAAGGAATGACAATTTGCGACCCTGCCTGTGGAGTTGGTAAATTTCCTTTGGAATGTGTAAAAGAAAGTCTTGATAAACTATATACAATAGGTGAAGTTGATGTTGAAAAAGAGGGTAAAAAAACAAAAGAAAAAAGAGTGACTTCAAAAGTCAAAATAATTGGTTTTGACAAAGGTTTTGATAAAGATGAGCAAAAAACCATAATTCTTGCAAAGGCAAATATGCTGATTTATTTTTGCGAGCTTATTAAAGATAACCCTGATTACACAAAGGAATTTGCACAATTATTTAATGATAGCTTTACTTTAAAGACAAATTCAATTCTTGGAACTTTGTCAGAACCGATTGAAAATGAATACGATTTAATTCTTACAAATCCACCTTATGTAACGAGTGGTAGTAGTAATTTAAAAGAAGAAATTGCAAAAAGCACAGAACTAAAAAACCATTATAAAATCAATGCAATGGGTGTTGAGGGGCTTTTTATGGAATGGATTATTAAAGCCTTAAAACCAAATGGCAAGGCGTTTGTCGTTGTTCCTGACGGTATTTTCAACAGGCAAAATGATAAAAATTTAAGGCAATATATTTTAGACACTTGCTACATTGACGCTATAATTTCCTTGCCGTTAAAAACATTTTTTACCACTCCAAAAAAGACTTATATTTTAGCAATCACAAAGAAAAGTGATATATCACAAATACAAACCGACCCAGTATTTACTTATTTATGCAGTGAAATAGGGGAAAGCCGTGATATTTATAGATTTGATATTGAACAAGATGACTTAAAAGAAGCGGTTAGTTTATTTAAGTTTTTTAAGGGGAATAAGAAGGGTTTTTCTAAGTTAAATCAAGACAAAAGGTGTAAAATGCAAGAGATTGACACATTTAAGCCTGAGGAAAATTGGAGCGTTGAGAAATTTTGGAGTGCGGAAGAGCAAATTGCCTTGGGCATCAAGGAAAAAACCAATGTAATACAAATTGTAGAATTTTCAGATGAATTGCAAAATACCGCAGAAAATCTAATGAGTCATCAAAATGTTCTGAGAGACCTGCAAATTGACACAGATTATCAATATAAAGAATTGTCGGTTAATGATATATTTGATTTGCAAGATGGCTTTGGTTTTAAATCTGATTTATATACACAAAATAAAGATAATATAAGGTTAATTAGAATTGGTGATATTAATCAGATTAAGAAACCTACTATAGTTTATATTCCAAAAGATTATTTATTGAAAAATAGTGAAAAGTATAAAGTCCAAAATGGTGATTATTTACTATCATTGAGTGGTGCTGCGGGATTTAATCTTATAAAATGGCAAAGTGGCGAGGCTTACCTTAATCAGCGTATAACAAAACTTTCAATTAAATGCGATATTAAAGATGATATTTTAAATGAATTTATTTCTATTCTTATTACACAGATTCACAATCTAATTAATACAATGGGTAAGGGGCAAAATAATAACTTATCTACAAAAGACCTTAAGAAGGTAACATTTAAAATCCCAATTACAAAGACAGGTGAATTTGACTTACAAAAACAAAAAGAAATAGCAGAAAAATACCGTAAAATAAAAGAGATTAAAAAAAGTATAAAAACCGAGCTTGAAAAAATTGATAATATTAAAGTTGATATTGGATTATGAAAAAAATAAATAAACCCCGAAAGTCTAAAAGACCACCACTACTCAAAGACAAGGAAACTGCCTCTAAAATAACAGCAGACCCTAAACAGTTACAAGATTTCTTTATGAAATGTTTCCAAACAAAAAAGAAAGGTTAATATTATTATCTAGGGTAAATAAGTATATTATTACCCAAGATTGTAATAATTTTTCTTGACATTCATCGTGTATTTTTTTTTATGTACAAAAACATATGGCAGAAATTCATAGTACGGCAATTGTAGAAGGCAATGTTTCACTTGCAAGTGGTGTAGTTATTGGTGCTTATTGTGTAATTAAGGGGAATGTTAATATTGGTGAAAATACCATTGTTTATCCACATGTATGCATTGAAGGTAATACCACAATTGGTAAAGAATGTGCAATATTTTCATTTGCATCGATTGGTTCAAAACCACAAGACTATAAATACCACGGCGAAAGTACTGAAATTATAATAGGTGATGGTAATATTATTAGAGAGTATGTTACCATAAGCCCTGGTACAAAGCACGGTGGCGGTATAACAAAAGTTGGGAATAAAAACTTCTTTATGATATCATCTCATATTGGTCATGATGTTGTTGTAGGAAATAATTGTACAATTGCAAATAATGTTCCTTTGGGAGGTCATGTTGTTTTAGGTGACAATATTACAATAGGTGGAAATTCAGCGGTTCATCAGTTTGTGTGCATTGGTTCTTATGCAATGGTTGGTGGCATGGTGGGAGTAAAGGAAAATATTATGCCATTTGCTCTTGCAACGCCTTGTAATGGATCAAATTATGCGGGTGTGCGTGGTGTGAACATTATAGGTTTAAAAAGAAATGGATTCACAAAAGAAGATATTCAGAGCATTAGTACATGCTTCGACGTCCTTCGCAAGGATGGTACAATTGCGGATAAAATCTTAAAATTTAATAATGACAATAAAAACGTGCAAGAAGTGATTAATTTTATAAAACATTCTCAAGAAATGCAAGGTTCGAAGGGGCTTGCTCCGTTTGTTCGTGATGGTTCATAATAAAATTGCCTTGATTAATATAAATAAAATTTATAACAACTGAATCATTTAATTCTTGTGGTGCAAGTTAAGGTTGTTGAGTCAAAATTTGAAAACATACACAGTGCGATTGAGCATTTAAAGGTATTATGTATTAAAGATTGTGTATTTCTTTGTTTACATTCAGAGTCTTCTTTAAAGGCGATAGATAATATTTTAAAAGAACACTTTTGTAGTGTTAATATTGTTAAGCATGCTAATGCAGCTAAAAAAGGTATGATTAATGTTTGTAAATATTTTACAAACAGGTCTTTTGTTATCAATGAAAAATACTTTTTTACAGAAGAACATATTTTTGGTCGAGTAATTGTTTCAGCAAAGAAGAAAAGGGAGATTTCTGCAAAAAGGCAGATGATGCTTGCAAATAGCTATTCTATTGGGGACTTAGTCGTTCATAAAAAACATGGTATTGCAAGGTTTGAAGGGCTTTCAATGGTAAAAGATCAAAACAGAGAGTATGACACTGTTAAGCTTGTGTACAAAGGTAACGATGTTTTATATATTCCAGTTGTTAATATAGAATTTTTAACAAAATATGGTGCTATTTCAGATGGCATTGAGGTTGAAAACCTTCTTGATAGGTTGCACACAAATGGGTTTCAAGCACGAAAAGATAAAATACAAAAAAACCTTCTTGAAATTGCAGAAAGGCTTGTGAGCGAAGCGGCAAAAAGGAAGAATATTGAATCAACAATGTTTGAAGAAAGTGATATTACAAGGAGATTTGCAAGTAATTTTCTTTTTGCATTGACGGACGATCAGGCACTTGCAATTGAAGAATGTAAGAAGGACTTACAGGGTGGAATCCCTATGGATAGGTTAATTTGTGGAGATGTTGGATTTGGTAAAACAGAGGTTGCAATGCGGTCCATTGCCTTGGTAACGCTGGGGAAGGGTCTTGGGCAAACATATGGTCAGTGTTGTATAATTTGCCCGACAACGCTCCTCGCTCAACAGCATTATAAAACATTTCAAGAACGCTTTAATGGCTTTGGTGTAAAAATTGCTAAAATTACTAGAACGGTTACCGCTAAAGAAAGAAGTAGGACGATCGAACAGCTTAAAGTAGGGGAGATTGATATTCTTATTGCTACTCATGCGGGGTTTAATACTGAAATTACATTTCAAAATTTAGAATTGCTTATTATTGATGAAGAGCAACATTTTGGTGTTGAGCAAAAGGAAAAAATGAAGGAGAGACACCCTTGCCATGTGTTATTGCTTTCTGCGACTCCAATCCCAAGGACACTCCAGATGGGGCTTTCTGGGTTGAAAGATATTTCAATTATAGCAACGCCACCATTTGATAGACTTCTCCCACAAACACAGGTGATGGTTTTTGATTCAATGATTATTGCAAATGCAATTATTCGTGAAAAACAGAGAGGCGGAAGAACATTTTTTGTCTGTCCAAGAGTTTCTGATTTAGAAGAGCAAAAGGCTCGCGTTATTGCAATTACAGGCGGAGAGATTTCGGTTGGTGTTGCACATGGTGGTATGCCTCCGGCAGAACTTGAAGTTGTGATGGACAAGTTTTATATGGGTGTTTATGATGTTCTAGTTACAACTAGTATTATTGAGTCTGGCATTGATATTTCCTTTGCAAATACGATGATACTCTACCGTGCGGAGATGTTTGGGCTTTCGGCGTTGTATCAATTGCGTGGAAGAGTTGGCAGGGGGAAGGTTCAAAGTTATGTTTATTTTGTCGTGAAAGATATTAACCGTATGACGGACAATGCAAAGCAAAGGTTGAAGGCAATTTCTTCAATTAACTCCCTTGGAGAAGGTATGAAAATTGCAATTTCAGATTTAGATATTCGTGGTGCAGGAAATGTTGTCGGTAAAGAGCAACATGGCAAAATGGACGGTGTTGGCGTGGAACTTTACGAGCATATGTTACAACAGGCAGTTGTTGATGTAAAAACTGAGAAGCATGAAGTTACGGAAGATTTTACACCAGAGATAAAAATTGCAATTCCGTTTTTTATTCCAGAGGAATATATACCAGATTTTGCATTAAGAATGCAGGTGTATAGGGAAATATCTAATTTATCGTTAATTGATGACATTGCAATATTGAAGGAAGATATGGAAGACAGATTTGGTAAAATCCCACAGCCAATATTCAACCTTATTGAAATTGTTAAGGTAAAAAT
>CAJQOT010000091.1 GCA_905480015.1 uncultured Rickettsiales bacterium
GCAGTAGCGAGGAAGTAAGAGATGTTTTGTCTGCATTAGCAACGAAAATAGAAGAATCAGATTGTAAGTTAGATAATCAAGCTATAGGTAATGCATTGTATGGACTACAGAACATGGATAGTAGTACCAAGGAAGTAAAAGCCGTTTTGTCTGCATTAGTAATTAAAATAGCAAAATCACCGCATGAGTTAGATGAACAAGCTATAGGTAATACATTGTATGGGCTAAAGAACATGGATAGTATGAGCAAGGAAGTAAAAGCCTTTTTGTCTGCATTAGCAATTAAAATAGAAAAATCACCGTGTAAGTTAAATAGTCAAACTATAGGTAGTGCATTATATGGTCTACAGAACATGGATAGTAGTAGCGAGGAAGAAAGAGATGTTTTGTCTGCATTAGCAACGAAAATAGAAAAATCAGATTGTGAGTTAAAGAGTCAAGAGATAGGTAATACATTGTATGGGCTAAAGAACATGGATAGTAGTACCAAGGAAGTAAGAGATGTTTTGTCTGCATTAGCAATTAAAATAAAAGAATCATATTGTGAGTTAAATAGCCAAGCTATAGGTAATACATTGTATGGGCTAAAGAACATGAGCAGTAGGAGTGAGGCAGTAAAAGCCGTTTTGTCTGCATTAGCAACGAAAATAGAAAAATCAACGTGTGAGTTAAATAATCGGAATATAGGCAATGCATTGTACGGACTACAAAACATGGATAGTAGTGCCAAGGAAGTAAAAGCCGTTTTGTCTGCATTAGCAACGAAAATAGAAGAATCAGATTGTGAGTTAGATGGTCAAGATATAGGCAATGCATTGTACGGACTACAAAACATGGATAGTAGTACCAAGGAAGTAAAAGCCGTTTTGCTTGCATTAGAAAATGCACTATCACAACCACAGAATGAAAATATTGCATATAATGATTTATCTCTAAAACAGATGTCAGCATCATTAATTACATTTCTTGAAAAGAGCATAACAGATGGTGATAGTGTATTATCATCAATTCCTAATATTCTGAAAGCGGTCGAATGGGGTCATTGTACATTGGAAAACTTTAAAGGGAAATATATAGCACAGCTAAAACAAGGGCACTATAATAGAGGTATTTTAGATCTGCACAACATGGATCATCTCTCAATGAAAATTATAATGTCTGCATTTGGTGAAAAAGATTTTAGACCAACACAAATTATTGTTGGGAAGGCAAGTCATGCTAAAAATTTATATAACAATCGTGCTTTACGTATAGTTCAAAATCACATCAATAGCGACACCGTAGCACAATACAAAATCAATGATGATAACAGTGGGGCTCTGATAATAACATACAAAAACGTGAATTGTTGCAAAGAAGTGTGCACAGAACAGAACGCAGAACAAGCAGAATTAGATAAATCTAAACAGCAAAAACCCAAAAGACAAAGACGACGGAATCAACGAGGAGGTAGGACTGATGCAGTTAGTGCATCGAAAATAGATTTTCAGAAATTGGGCACGCAAACAGACTTACCACAAAGTATTGCAACTCTAGACATGCAAAACATTGATAAAGCTGATATACCAACGGGTATTGATAGCTCCACAACAACAATACAACGACACGAACTTTCTGGACGACCAAGTAAATATTGTTCTTGCTCAATATCGTAGATATAAACCATTAGCATTTTGAGTGTAATGTAGACTCCCACTGCATAAGCGGTGGTAATCGCTCACACACTTTTAATAATGCTATATATCTAAAATATTGTCAAATTTATATGACCATTCAAAATAACGACACAAAAACAGAAATAAACAAAATCACAATCGGCGAAAGCTATAAATATGTTTCATCGTGTGTAATAGATGGAATTGAAGACCTAGAAAACCTTTTGATTTCAACGGACTATTTCAATAGTCTTTCTTTTGAGCAAACAGTATGTGGGGAGGTTATGTCGTGGATAATGTGGACTTCTCATATTGAGTTAAGCATTGTGTAAATTTTCTAAAAACTTCTCTTTTTCTTTAACATTTAGTGGATTTCTTGAGAGATGCTTGGTTATAATATATTTAATGCCATCCTTGTGTAATTTATTCACAATTCCACATTCTGCGTATCCCCATAAATCTGCAATTCTTTTAGATGTCAATATCACAATAGTAGGGTTAATGCTTTGTAAAATACTATAAAAATGCGTTTTGTTTGTGTGTTGTATAGTTTACCTACAAATGGTTCAAAATTTATCACATTGATTTTTAATACTCTTTATTATAAGATATATTATGAATAATAATTTCAAGGCATAAAGTATTTGATTTATTATTATATACATAATTAAGTTTCTATAAAAACAAAATGCAAGAATACAGGCTATCTTTTCATATTACAGGTTTATTTGGGTGTATATTCTCTCTGCTGATGTTCATACCTGCTGGTGTGGAGTATTTTTCAGGTATGGAAAATTTTGATATCTTTATTAATTCAGCATTCTTTGGGCTATTTTTTTCAATTCTAATTGTTGTAACAAGCTATACTAAAGAGGTTAGTATGTCGCGTAGGTCGTCTTTTTTTGCGACAACACTTGTTTGGATAATCATTACAGTTATTGCGTCGGTTCCGCTATATTTTGCACATTATCCTAGTTATAATATTACATTTATTGATGCACTTTTTGAGGCATCGTCTGGAATTACAACAACTGGTGCAACAATTCTTTCAAACTTAGAACATGTGAGCAAAGGTATTTTACTATGGCGTGCAATGTTACAATTTTTTGGTGGAGTTGGTATTATTACGCTTGCATTTATTGTAATGCCGTATCTTCAAAATGGAGCAATGTACTTTTTTTTGACTGAATCGTCGGAGAGTCAGGAAAAAGAAACACCAAGAATTATAGATTTCACAATACTAATTTTATTGGTATATATAGTGTTTTTTATACTTTGTGCTTGCTGTTATTATTTGTTTGGAATGAATGGTTTTGATGCTATATGCCATGCAATGTCGACGGTATCTTCTGGTGGTTTCAGTACTCATGATGGCTCTTTTATGTTTTTTAAAAATGTGTCGCTAGAAAATGTTGCAATTGTTTTTATGGTTATATCTGGAATGCCATTTATAATGGTTGTGCGTCTTTTTACAAGAAGGCGTATTGTAGTGAGTGCACAAGCTTTGACAATGATAAAGACATTTATAATATGTTCGGCGTTGCTTTTTGTGGTATATTCATATGTAAGGCAACATTCTGGAACTGTAAGCATGCTAAGGCATTATATTTTTGCAGTTGTTTCAATTGGAACTTCGACAGGTTTTGCTTCTTTTAATTTTTCATCATATGGTGGTTTTATAACGATAATCTTGCTTATTGTGAGTGTCGTAGGTGGTTGTACTGGTTCGACATCTGGCGGAATAAAAGTGTTTCGTGTGCAGGTGATGTATCAAATTATTAAGCATCATTTTTTAAAAACTATCTACCCGCATGTTGTAGCAAAAATTAAATGTGACGACCAAGTCATTTCTAATGCGGTTGCGATGTCTGTCATTATTTTATTTATGCTATATATATTTTTTCTTGTACTGTCTACAATTGTTATGACAGGCTTTGGTTTCTCATTGACGGAGGCCATAACGGCAACGGTGGCAATTTTAAGCAATGGCGGAATGATTGTTTCTGAATATGGTGGGAATGTAAGCATTATTACAGAAATTCCACAGTTTGTCAGGTCAATATTTATTGTGCTGATGATTCTTGGAAGGCTAGAATTTATTGCAGTATTGGTGATGATTGCCCAACTTTTCAAGCGGGTGTAATTGTTGAAAAATAGGTTAGGTGTTAAGGTTTTTCTTAAAATATTTGAAATAATGATAATCTTATTGTGCCTGAGTTATCTAGACTTGGAAGTACAATGTTAGAAATTATGGAAATACTTTATATTGCTAAAAGTAAGTGAGATTAGAATCAACTAGAGTTAGAGGTTTTATTGAATAATGAAGAAACACAAAAGTTGTTTGCAAATAAGTATACTTTTAATGTCAGTGCCATCACAAAAATTAACTGACTTTTGGCTTTGGGGAATGAACTCCCTCACCTGCCCCACTCATAAACAAAAGGTAGTCCGCATCAAGAAAGAACTTCTGTGGAATTGACTGACGAAGAATTAACTCTGCTTCAAACTTGATTGAATCTGATGCAAATTGCTTTGGAGAGAATGGGATAAATCCTAAATTACACGCCGCACGAAATACACGCACATCAATGCCAATTTCAGGTAAATCAAAAGTGAGGTTCATGAGCATGTTAGCAATTTTTCTGCCAAATCCATTAAAGTTTAGTAACTGCCAACGCTTCTGTGGTACAACTCCACCGTATTCATTTTGTAATTTAAATACTGCATTCCAAATTGTTTCTGCTATTGTGTGCCTCATTCTTGTAATGCCGCAGTCCTCAAAAAGCACCACGAGAACTTTATCATCTTTGAATCTTTTAAGAAATTCTTCACAATTTTGAAAGTTTGGAATTTCATCTGGGTATTTACTAAAAATTCTTGGAAGCATATTAAAGCCGTTTTGCTTGTGGAAAAATGCTTCAATAAAACCAACAACATCACCATATTGCCGCCATATTGCCCAATATTCATCATTGACAAATCTTTCAGATCTTGCATTGCGTACATCTTGATCTGATATATCCATGTAGTCTTTGTATTGTGGATAACTTCTTTTAAAGAGGTCGCAAAAAATACGATAAGACTGTTCGTAGGTTTTAAAATCAGTATCATGACCTTTGTTAAAAGAAAAATCTGAAATAGATTCCACTCCATATGTATTTTTTACACCTTGCATATATCAATCGAAACTATTATTTTTAATAAAAATGTTAGCAACAATAATATTAGTCAAGGTTCTTTCTATGTTTTTGTCGCAAATATACAGCAAGACCTAGAAGTCCTATATTTTTATTCTAATTAATAATTCTAATAATATAACTTTTAAGTGCCAAATAAAGGATTAGAGTAAAAATAAATAAGACTTCAACTAGCTATATGCTGACTTTTCACTTTAACCACTACAATTCTCCAGCGAAATTCATATTCCTTTAAATACAAGCAAAATTAATTGACATTACCACGGCCAAGTATAATATAACTTTATTAAAATTAATTTTCACACCAGAT
>CAJQOT010000092.1 GCA_905480015.1 uncultured Rickettsiales bacterium
TGCAAGGGAATTAAAGAGTGTAAAAAGCGGAGAAATTGAATACTATATATAGTATACCGTTCACTTTGTTGTCTGTGCATACAAACTTTCATCTGGCATTTCTTTAAAATGTCCTCCCTAACGCTCATATCATACTTAATATACTTATTTTATATAAATATTAATAAAATATAAGATATTACTTGACTTTTGATTTTTTTATCAACTATCTACACACTAGTGTTAGCTGTTTTTATGCAAAGTAATAATCCATTTAAGTCCATTAAGGAGAATATTCAAAGGCAGTCTTTGCCTCCAGAAGAGATGCGTGCACGCTTTGAAGCTTTTATTACCAATAGAAAAAGAATTACCCGACTTGCATTTGTGCAGGCATTATTTTTATTTCATCATATGAAAAATAATAATGAAATCGATGGTAAGACTCCACAGCAGATTGGTCGTAATATTCTTGCTACAATGGTTGATTTTTACAAAAATATTTTTTATGCTGAGCGTTACGGTACAACTCGTAAAACACAAAAACTTGATGAAAAATTTCTTCACTCTGTGATACAAAACACTATTGAATCTATTCCAGCGATTGATACAGCAATTCAGCGTTTTTTGAAGTCACCTTGGAAGATTGAAACGCTTGACAATAATGTTGTGGCAATTTTGAGAGCAGGAACTTACGAGCTTTTGTTTAATGCTAAAGTACAATCTAAAATTATTACAAGTGAATATACTAATTTAACTCATGCATTTTTTGATGGTCACGAAATAGGCTTCGTTAATGCAATTCTTGATAAAATATCACATAATGTTTAAAACACTGCAAGGCTTTTTCTTGTTTGCATTATTCTTTCAATTACATTCCTTTGCTACTTATAAAGTAGACTATAATGACGCTGAAGGTATTTACCATGAAAATGGACAGAATCGTCAATATGTTGTGCGTGAATCAACAGATGCACAGCAGTTATATCATAAGACTTCATTGTACGATATGAATAAATGGGTTTCTAATAATGCAAAAATATACCTTACAGCTGGGCTTGGGGCTCATTATATATATACTCCAAATTTATCTTACATCGAAAGTGGGGTTCAGAAGGAAATTTTAGAAGAATCTTACACGCATACTATTATTCCTTTGGGCTTTGAATTTGCATTTCCATCGCAAACAACACACACATTTTCTATTGGAGCAAATTATTATTTAAACCCATTTAATGCAAAGTCATCAAAAAGTGGGGTGACGGTTTTTACTGCTAAAACACATTATATGTTGTATGGAAAAGTTAATATGGTAAACCAGAAGTCATTGTCTCCATATTTCATTGCTGGGGTTACATCTTTTGATATCTCCGTCTTTAATGACTTAACAAACACAGAATTTGGTTTTAGAAAAACACTTTCCCCTTCTATTGGTATTGGTTTAAATTGGAAAACAGCGAATGAGAGGATATCAATGTTTGTTGATGGTATTTATTCATATGTTTCTAAAGATATTGACTACACAGGCAATGATGCACGCCTTAAAGAGATTTCACAAAAAAATTACCACTCAATGAAATTAAGAATTGGATTTAGATACAATATTGCTAGTATGTAGCTTTGGCAATGGCGGTAATTTTATGAATACATTCTTCATATTCATTTTCTGGAATTGAGTCGAATACAATTCCTGCACCAGCTTGAGTGTACAGCATGTTTTTAATAATTAAGCTTGAACGCAGGACGATGCAAGTTTGTAAGATATTGTGTGAAATATAACCAACTGCACCGCCGTAGAAGTCCCTACTTGTTGTTTCTAGTTCGGTAATAATTTGCATTGCACGAATTTTTGGTGCACCGGAAAGTGTTCCAGCTGGTAAACCTGATTTTAAAATATCTACCATTGAAGAGCCTTTATTTCTTTTTCCTTTCACGGTAGAGCTGATGTGCATCACATGTGAATACCTTTCAATTTCCATTTGCCTTTCAACGTAAACCTCGCTACCAACGCGTCCAATATCATTGCGTCCTAAATCTAAAAGCATTAGGTGTTCTGCAATTTCTTTTTCATTGGTAAGAAGTGATCGGGCATTTTCTTCATCTTCTTCTTGGTTTATACCTCTTTTAATTGTTCCAGCAAGGGGGCGAAGCACAATTTCATTATCTTTGCAATTAATAAGAATTTCAGGACTTGCACCAATAATATTAAACCGCGTACCTTGGTTTATCGCAGAAAAATAAAACATATATGGTGAAGGGTTGAGTTTCTTCAAATTTTGATAAAACTCCAAAGGGTGCTTTGTATATTCTTTGTAGAACCTCATTGAGGGGACAATTTGAAATACATCACCTTTTTTGATATAATCAATAGACTTTTTAACGGTCTGGCAATAATCCTCTTTACTTTCTTTAGAATAAAAACCGATGTTTTCGTGTAAAACTCCTTCTAAATCAGAATTTTTTACTGGCTCATTATATGGTACTTGTGTTACAATTGAAGACTTTATAAAGTCTAGTATTTCTATAATATTATTTTCTTCCGTATAAATTGATGTAATATGTACAACATCGTGGAAGTTGTCGATAATAATAATATTTTTTGGAAGGAACATAAGTCCATCTGGTATAATCTGTGTTTTACCACATTTAATAGACGGCTCTATTTCCCGCACAACATTGTATGGAATATAACCGTACAATGTTCCAACCATTGGTAAGTCTTCATTTAAAAGATGTTCAATTTGTGGCAAAACATCTTCAAGGTCTTTAAGGGTGTTTTCCTCGGATGTAGTGTAGTGTACTCCAAATGCAAGTATTGAATACTGACCTTTATTCGTAGAATGTAGAGCTGATTCAAGAAAGCAGAATGTCTCACCTTGTTTCTCAATATGAGGGATAACCTTAAGTGGAATTTCCTCAATAACGCATTGAAAGTCTTGCCTTTTATAGGTAAATGTTTTTGCTTGAAATTTATTGAAATTTAAATTTTTCATACTATGGTTTTTCATTAAAAGGTATTTATGTAAGTTAAATGGAAAAATCAAGTAAAATTAACCTTCATTGTATAATTTTAGCCGCGGGGCAGGGTACAAGAATGAAGTCTAGCATAAGCAAAGTTTTACATAAAATTTCTGGTAAACCAATGGTAGAAATACTGATTGACCTTGCAAGAAATATGCACGCAGAGATAACAGTTGTTACATCTCAGGGTAATAATCAAGATATTTCCAACCTATTGCACGACGGTGAAAATACCGTAATTCAAGAAGATCGCCTTGGTACAGCACATGCAGTTTTGACTGCTCAAAAGCAAATGGAGGAATCTAGTGCGGACAAAGTTTTAATTTTATATGGAGACACACCACTCGTGACAAATACAACACTACAAAATATTATAAAACAAAAAAATAATGTATCATTTCTAGCTTTTAAAGAAGAGAACACTGAAAACAAATATGGTAGGCTTGTCACAGATGGTAATAAATTATTAGAAATAGTTGAATACAAAGATGCCACAGCACATCAAAGAGATATCACGCTTTGCAACTCGGGCGTTGTATGTGTTGAAAGATCGTTCCTTTTGAAGGCACTTCAAATGCTTAAACCCTCGCAAATTACGGGTGAATACTACCTGACAGACATTGCTAAGCTAGCAAGCGTTCATAAAAAAACATGTGGTTTTATTTTGTGTGAACAATCGGAGGTTTTGGGTGTTAATTCACGAAAAGAGCTCGCAGAAATTGATGCTATTATGCAAGAACGCATTAAAAACCAACATATGCAAAATGGCGTGACGCTTACCCTTCCACATACAACATATATTCACATTGAGGTGGAGATTGCTCAAGATGTTGTAATTGAACCCAATTGCTACATTGGTGCAAATACTAAAATTGATGAAGGCGTTGTTATTCATGCAATGAGTCACCTTGAAAATTGTATAGTGCATTCAGGCGTAGAAATTGGACCATTCGCCCGCATTCGCCCACAAACAGAACTTCATTCAGGTGTAAAAATTGGTAATTTTGTAGAAGTAAAAAATTCGCAACTTGGTAAAAACTCGAAGGCTAATCATTTGTCATATATTGGAGACGCTACAATTAAAGAAAATTGCAACATTGGCGCAGGAACGGTTTTTTGCAATTACAACGGTTTTCAAAAGTTTCGTAGCACCATTGAAGATGGTACATTTATTGGTTCAAACTCTACAATTATTTCACCAGTAAAAATTGGAAAAGGTAGCATTGTGGGGGCAGGCTCCGTTATCACGGAATCAACGCAGGAAAATTCCCTTACAATTGCAAGGGAAAAGCAGGTTGAAATTATAAACGGAGGAGAAAAATTTAGAAGTAAACATTCTAATAAATAACTCTCAAAGAAAATGGTTGTTAATATTTACAGCGTATATTGATGAATAGAATTGCCTATATTGTATTGACTTTTCACCTCAACTAATACAATGCTCCAACGCAATGTAGAAAGGAAGTAAATCTAAACATCTTCATTTTTTGTCAATAATACTTTGTTTGAAGATATACATCATAACGCATTGCTAATGCAAATAATACTTGACATACCACAATAAAGACATTAATAATCCATACACTCTATTTATGATAAATGTCCACATATACATCCTCTTCAATTAAGGTTCTTAAAGGTTTAGATGCTGTTAGAAAGCGTCCTGGTATGTACATTGGTGACACTGACGACGGTTCAGGTCTTCACCATATGGTTTATGAAGTAGTAGATAATGCAATTGATGAATCTCTTGCTGGTCATTGCGATGCTGTGCATATTATTTTAAATGCAGATGGCTCTTGTACTGTTCGCGATAATGGCCGTGGTATTCCCGTTGATATACACGAAGAAGGTGTTTCGGCGGCAGAAGTTATTATGACTCAACTTCATGCAGGTGGAAAGTTCGATGACAATTCTTATAAAATATCTGGTGGTTTGCATGGTGTAGGTGTTTCAGTTGTGAATGCACTTTCGGTATGGTTAAAATTAAAAGTATGGAAAGACGGAAAACAATATGAAATGACATTTAACGACGGTGTTGCAACCGCACCACTTGAATGCACGGGAAATGCCAATCCTAAGCAAAAAGGAACAGAAGTTACATTTCTTCCATCAACTGAAACATTTACGGGTATAGAATTTGTTTTTTCAACTTTAGAACACCGCATTCGTGAGCTTGCATTTTTAAATTCAGGCGTAAGAATATATTTACAAGATGATCGCCCTGAAACTCCAATTGCAAAAGAATTTTACTTTGAGGGTGGAATTGAGGCATATGTCAAACATTTAGATAAAGCAAAAACAGCACTTATTTCAACTATTGTTGTTCATGGTGAAGGACATGGTGTAACAGTTGATGTTGCACTTGAATGGAATGATAGCTACGCAGAGAATATTTTATGTTTTACAAATAACATTAAACAAAAAGATGGGGGAACACACCTTGCGGGGTTTAAATCAGCATTGACGCGTACCATTACAAAATACTCTCAAAGCCTTAAAACAAAAAATGAAATTACAGGTGATGATTCAAGGGAGGGATTGACGGCAATCGTTTCTGTAAAAGTTCCAGATCCTAAATTTTCATCACAAACAAAAGATAAGCTCGTTTCGTCGGAAGTTCGTACAATTACGGAGGATGTATCATTTGCGAAGCTTTCTCAGTGGTTTGAAGAACATCCGCACGAAGCAAAAATGATTATAGATAAAATACTAGAAGCGTCTCGTGCAAGAGAAGCAGCCAAAAGAGCGAGAGAGCTTACAAGAAGAAAAACGGCTCTTGAAGTTGCATCATTACCAGGTAAGTTAGCTGATTGTCAGGAAAAAGACCCATCTCTTTCAGAAATTTTTATTGTCGAGGGTAATTCTGCTGGTGGCTCTGCAAAACAAGGAAGGGATCGTAAAACGCAAGCAGTGTTGCCATTGCGTGGTAAAATTCTCAATGTTGAAAAAACAAGATTTGATAGAATTTTGACATCGGAAGTGATTGGAACTTTAATTACCGCCCTTGGAACAGGTATTGGCGTTGAATTTGATGTCAGTAAAACTCGTTACCATAAAATTATCATAATGACAGATGCCGACGTTGATGGAGCACACATTAGAACGCTACTTCTTACATTTTTCTACCGCCAAATGCCAGCAATTATTGACGCAGGATATTTGTACATTGCACAACCACCACTTTATAAAATCAAAAAAGGCTCAAGCGAGGTATATGTAAAAGACCACGAAAGCCTTAATAATTATAAAACAGAAATTGCCTGTACAAATGCCACACTCATTACAGATAATAGCGTTTATAAAGGTCAAGACCTTGCACGAATTATCAAAACTGTAATAAAATTTGAAGAAGCATTGAAGAAATCTTCACTAATAATTGAAAGTTCAGTTATTGAAGCAGTTGTAATTAACAAAGTAAAAAACTACGAAGACTTCATTGGTAAAATTGAGGCAATTGTTTCAAATCTAAACTCTATTACCGACGATGAAAACACCCATTTTTCCGCAGAAAACGAACAAATTATAAAGCATACAAGAGGGCTAAAACAAGATTGTAAAATCACCCAACACTTTCTTGAAAGTATCAATTTTCGCACACTTTTACACACATACACGAGCATAGCTGAAATTTTTGAAGCAAGTAATATTGTATTTAAAAAAGAGGAAAAAGAATGTAAAATTACCCTTCCATCAACATTTATTACCGCAATTAATGAAATTGGGACAAAAGGGCTAAGCTTGCAACGGTTTAAGGGACTTGGTGAAATGAATGCAGACCAACTGTGCGACACAACACTCGACCCTGCCGCAAGAACTTTATTGCAAGTTTCAGTTCAAGATGCATCAGACGCCGATGAAATATTTTCAACATTAATGGGAAGCGTTGTAGAGCCAAGAAGGGAATTTATTGTAGAAAATGCCCTTAATGTAGCTAATTTAGACGTATAAATACAGTATTGTTTTAATTCTTGACATTCCTAACAATTATAATTTTTGTATTATTACATAATATTCTTATATGTAATGGAAAAATTAATTATTTTCGACACAACACTCCGTGACGGCGAACAGTGCCCTGGTGCATCAATGACCCCCAATGAAAAACTTGCTGTCGCCAAAATGCTTGACCGTGCCGGTGTAGATATTATTGAAGCAGGGTTTGCAGCTTCAAGCGATGTCGACAAAAATGCCATTATAGAGATTGCAAAACAAATTGAACACGCAAAAATTTGCTCCCTTTCAAGGGCAATAAAATCTGATATTCAAACATCATGGGACGCAGTAAAATACTGCAATAAAGGCGGAAGAATTCATACATTTCTTGCCACAAGCCCACTACATAGGGAATTTAAACTCAAAAAAAATAAAGATCAAATTCTTGAAATGATTGAAAATTCCGTCTCATTTGCCTCATCTTTATGCCAAGATGTTGAATGGACCGCTGAAGACGCAACAAGAACAGAGCTTGATTTCCTAGCACAATGTGTAGAAAAAGCAATAAAATGTGGAGCAAAAACTATTAATTTACCAGACACCGTCGGATATGCAACACCAAACCATATTCGTACAATGGTAAAATATATCATAAACAATGTGCCAAATATTCACGAAGCGGTAATTTCTATGCACGGACAAAACGACTTAGGTCTTGCAACGGCAAATACACTCGCAGGAATTGAAGTGGGTGCAAGGCAAGTTGAATTAACAATCAATGGAATTGGCGAGCGTGCAGGAAATACTTCATTCGAAGAAGTGATTATGACACTAAAAACACGCAATGATATTTACGATGATATCGATATATCCCATATTAACACAAAATTAATTAAGCCTTTGTCTGATTTAATCTCAAATATAACGGGCTTCGTCATTCAAAATAATAAAGCAATTGTGGGTAGAAATGCTTTTGCACATGAATCTGGCATTCACCAAGACGGTATGCTAAAAAACCGACAAACTTATGAAATTATGAACCCGCAAGATGTTGGAATTAAAGAAACAAAACTTGTTTTGGGAAAACACTCCGGTAGAAATGCATTGAAATCCACAATTGAACGCTTAGGTTTTACCGTTAACGATGACAACCACCTTTCAGAAATTTTTATAAAATTTAAAAGCCTTGCCTCATCAAAGAAACACATTGGCGATGCGGACATTGTCCATATTATGAAAGACAACAATATAAAACAAAGTGATTGGTCTTTATTTTCATTAAAATATTCCAATGAAAATGGTAATATGGTGGAAATTTCTATTTTAAAAAATGGGAAAATATACAAAGAAAGTGCAAGTGGAAACGGAACAGTAGATGCAATATTTAAAGCGATTAAAACAATAGTTGGAACAAGTCTCATTCTTGATTTATACCAAGTGCACAGTGTTACAGGCGGAACAGATGCACTGGGTTCTGTAACAGTTCGTCTTCGTAGCGATGGTTCAGTTTTCACTGGACACGCTTCAGACCTTGATGTATTAAAGGCTTCGGCAATGGCATATCTTGAATCCATTAACTTGTATGATTCCCAATGACAGTAGGAATTTTTGGAGATGGAGCAATGGCGCAGGCTATTAAACATCTGCTATTACAAAATAATATATGCCCTGTGGTGTTTTCAAGAAAACTTGATAACATTGCAAACATTGCAACGGCAGACATTATATTTTTATGCGTTCCATCTAAAGTTGTGGTGGAGCATACTAAAATTTTGCAGTCAGTAAAAAGTGTAGTTTCATGTGCAAAAGGCATTGCAGATAGCCGTCAACCATTTATTTCCTCTTCTTTTCATAGGGATCAATTTTGCGTTATATCAGGACCCAATTTTACCAATGAAATATTAGCAAACCATGGAACCATTACAACAATTGCCTCAAAAAATAATGACCTTTTAGAGAAAATTTCACAAATGCTTTCTTCTGCGTCGTTTGAAATGGAAGCAACCAATGATGTTGTGGGGGTAGAAATTTGTGGAATTATAAAAAATATCATTGCAATTATGATGGGGTACGCAAGCATTAAAATGCCATCATGGAATGAGAAATCTCTCATTCTAACAAAAATGTTTCAAGAAATTCAGGTAATTTTAAAACATTTTGAATGCAGTCCAAGCATTATAAATCTTTCCTGTGGAATTGGCGATATATTCTTAACATGCTCAAGTGTAAATTCACGAAATTACCGCTTTGGTGTTAATATTGCAAAAGGAAATAATATTACAAAAGATACCATTGAAGGTGTAAGGTCTCTTGCATTGATAGATAATATTCCCGTTAATATACCATATTTACAAAAGGTTAATCTTCTTCTGAAGGAGGAAGTTTTTTAATTTTAACCTTCTTGACCTTATGCACATCGGCACTGATAATTTCAAAGCTAACGCCCTCAGTGTTTACAATATCTCCTTTTTTAGGAATTTTATGCATTGAATGAATAATCAATCCTGCAATTGTTGAAATGCCATCTGCTTGTTCCAGTTCAATGTTTGTGTTGCGTGTAAAATTGCGAATAAGTGTTCCACCATCTACAATATAATCCCCATTAGATTGCTGTTCAATTTTACAATCATCATCATTTTCTTCATCGTGCTCATCTTCAATGTCCCCAACAATTTCTTCGACAATGTCCTCCAATGTAACAATGCCAATCATCGAGCCATATTCATCTACAACAATTGCCATATGAGTTTTTGTTTTTTTGAACTCAGTTAGTTGGGTTAATAATGTAGTTTCACCTGAAGCATATTGTGGCTTCATTAGAATTCCTTTGATATCTTCTATTGTAATATTTGCATTAAACGACTTCAAAGTGAATAAATCACGAAAATGTAGAATTCCTATAATGCTATCAGGGTCCTCGCTGTATACAGGTATTCTTGTGTGATTTGACTCAATGCAAGTTTTCTCAATTTCTTCAACTGTTGTGGAGTTAAAGTCAAGCATGTCAATATCTTTACGATGTGTAATAACACAATGTAGTTTTATTTCACTTAAATCTAAAACGCCTCCAAGCATTTCTTTATCCCTTTGAATAACAGATCCTTTTGAGTGGTAAAATTCAATTTCACTACGGAGTGAATCCTTTGCTGTCATTGCTTCATACTGTTTTGACTCATGCACGCCAACGGCTCTTAATGCAAAGCGTGTAATAAGATTAATAAACCATATTAATGGATAGAAAATTTTTAATAATACAAAATAAATATCTGTAATAATAAAAACTATTCTCTCGGGGTTGCGAATTGCTATTGTTTTGGGAATAATTTCAGAAAAAATTAAGATGGTGAATGTCATAATTGTAGCTGATATTTCAACTGCATACTTCCCAAATAAAGGGTTTTGTGATAGATATTTTATTGCGATATAAGTTGCAAGTGACGATGCAAAAATATTAACCGCATTATTTCCAAATAAAATAAAGGAAATTAAGCTTTCTTTTTTATCAAATAATATAAGAAGGCGTCGAACTCTCCGAGTGCGTGGCAGTTTATAAAACTTACTTGGAGAGCAACTTGTAAATGTTGTTTCTGATGCTGAAAAAAAACCAGATGCCACCAAGAGAACAAACAGGAGTATCAGTTGATATACCAAAGGTGGGTACATATAAATAATTAGCCAAAACTTATTTTAATAATGTCTATAGTAATATTTTTGTCAAGTAAATTCATATTATACTGCTAACTATATATAATATTGACATAGAATGTTAAATAAACTCTTGAAATTTAATTTTTTGAGTTTTAGCATTTATTAAATAACATATTGTATACGCAAAAATGTCAGTAGACCTTACACTTTTAAAAAAATTAAGAGAAGCACTCGGAGCAGGCCTTGGAGACTGCAAGAAGGCTCTTATAGAAACAGAAAATAATTTTGATGACGCCGTAAATTGGCTTCGTAAAAAAGGCATGGCTTCCGCTGCAAAAAAAAGCGGTAGGGTAGCATCAGAAGGGCTTGTTGGCATTAATATTCAGGAAAACAGTGGCATTGTATTAGAATTAAATTCTGAAACTGATTTTGTCGCAAAAAATGAGAATTTTCAAAGCATTTTAAAGCAACTTCTTGAAATTGGTATCAATGCTAACTCTCTTGAGGAATTAAATGAATTAAAAATTGCCAACATTACCGTTGCGGAAAAAATTGCAGAAAGCTCTGGTATTATTGGTGAAAAAATGGACTTGCGTCGCTTTCAAAAGGTGACCGTTACAAATGGTGTAGTTGCTTACTATATTCACGCAAGTGAAATTGCAAATATGGGTAAAACATGCGTTTTGCTTGGAGTTGAATCAAAATCAACAAATAAAGAAGCATTATTAAACCTTGGCAAGAAAATTTGCATGCAAGCAGCGGCAATGAATCCGCAATATTTAAAAGTTGAAGATGTACCATCTACCATTGTGCAGAATGAAAAAGAAATTGCAAAAGCACAGCTAATAGCTCAAAAAAAACCAGAGAATGTAATTGAAAGAATACTTGAAGGAAAAATTACAAAATATTATGAAGATAATGTTTTGTTAAATCAAATCTTTGTAATGGATAACAAAAAAACAATTTCCGATGTTATAAAAGAGGAGGAAAAAGCCCTTGGTGAAACAATCAGCTTCACAACTTTAGCACTTTTTAAGCTTGGTGAAGGAATTGAGAAAAAAGACGACAATTTTGCTGATGAAGTTGCAAAAATGGCACAATAGTTTGCCTGTACATTATTGCTAGCAAGTGATAATATGTATTATTGTTTTGTTAATCGCTACTTTTTTGTACGCATTATTTTACCATTCTTTTTTGCATAGTGGTGAAAATAAGTTTATAAATAATAGATATAAAACATACTACTAACCATCGCAAACATTATAGTAATAAACATTACATTAATAAATTTTGCACCTTTTTTTACACTAACATACACGCCTATTTTTGCACCAATTATCTGCCCCACACCCATTGTAAGACCAATTTTATAGCAAACTAAACCCGATGGAATTAATACTATTAATGACCCAATATTGCTTGCTAAATTAAGCAACTTTGTATTTGCCGAAGCCTTTAGTGAATCCATACCAAGGAAAGTTATAAAAGCAAATATCCACAGTGCACCAACGCCTGGGCCAAAAAACCCATCATAAAACCCAAGCAAAGCAGTAAATATTGCAATAAAAGCTATAAACGAGAGCCTTTTCTTTCCCACAGTAACGCCATGTTTAAAATTAAAAACTTTGTACAATAAAATCGCCACCATTATTATAGGAATAATTTTTTGTAATAAGTCATCCGAGGTATGTTTAAGCAATATTGTTCCTATAATTGACCAAACAATAGTTAAAATAAATGCCCAAGGGAAGAGAGCTTTCATATCAATTAACTTTTTTTTATGAAAACTATATGTTGACGATATCGTTCCACACAGTGCCTGAAACTTGTTTGTCCCCAATATAATATGTGGAGGCAAACCCAGAAACACCAAACACGGAAATGCAATCAAACCTCCCCCACCAACGGTTGCGTCAATAAAGCCTGATACCACACCAATTATAATACTTACCGCAAAAATAAACACAGTAAATTCTATCACATTTTCTGAAGAAAAAATAGTATTAATAATATCCATATACTTCTTAATAATAAATTATAATGTTGCACACTCTTAACAATCTTACATTAATTTATTAATCAAAGCAATTTATATTATTTTTTATCACACTTTAAATATATCCACGACATACAAATTAATTAAGAATCCATTTTGTGTAACAATGGCAAAAATATCTACATTAACGATGCAAAAGAAGCTTGATTTATATAAAAAAGACCTCATTACACTTATTATAAGTGCCCGTAGCTCAGCTGGATAGAGCGACAGCCTCCTAAGTTGTAGGTCGAAGGTTCAAATCCTTTCGGGCACACCACGTGGCATGCCAGTGAAATCTTTAGCCTCATTACTACTCTTATCTGTTAATTGCTCCTTGCTCTTAATGTATGATTGGCAATGCGATTGTATCCTTCTGTCATTTATTGGATTGTTGCTAAATTGGGACGATATGTGGCATACAGGAACGCTGGATAGATCAAAAGTACTAGAGGTTTTCTGTCTTGACAAATTCATTTCGAGTAAATTAAGTAATTTATCTCTCGGGGATTCCGGTGAGTGTGCAGGTGAGGCAGCATCACCTTGGAGTGCCTTTACCTCTATATTATTGCGTTGAACTGCGACTTTCAAACACTCGTTGATAGTTTCTACCCCCACCTTATTACTTTCGAGTAATAACTTTGCCATTTCATTCCACTGGTTGTTAACTGCGAATTTCAAACACTCGTTGATAGTTTTTGACCTCACCTTATTACTTTCGAGTAATGCCCTTACTGTTCCAGTATCACGGTTTTCAACTGCGATTGTGAACTTATCATTCAATTCATTACCCATAATAATATTATAAAAATTGTAATTGTTCGTATTCAATAATAACACAAAATTATTTTTATTCAAGTTAATTAATGAAATTTGATAAACAACACTCTTGACACTTTCTTAAAATTTGGCACTAAAAAAGTAATTGATAAAACATTTTTTTTCAATACCCTATGAGTAGTGAAGTAAAAGAGAAAAAAACATTACTTCATTTTCTTTCTGCTACCAGGCTTGATTGCCTCAATTGTTTGAAGGTTTTTTGGTATGTTGTTTTGGTCAAAAACTTTTGCGTCAATTTTATAAAGATGCACAAGTGCATATGGAAAGTTTTGAATATTCTCAGGGGTCATGCGGTTAATAATTGATGCACAACCGACAATCTCACATCCAAATTTTTTTACTACATCAATTGCTTCAAGTGTTGATTTTCCCGTTGTTATAACATCTTCAATAATAATTACTTTGTCCTTTGGGGAAAGTTCAAATCCGCGACGCAATTCAAAAGCGTCTTGCACTCTTTCAACAAAAACATTGCGTATTCCAAGGTGTTTAGAGGTTTCGTAACCTACGATTACACCACCCATGGCAGGTGATACAACAACATTGTATTCTTCTAAAAAAGTTGTGGAAATTTCACGGGCTAAATTTTTGCAGACTTCCTCCGCTATTTTTGGGTGTTCAAAAATTTTTGCACACTGAATGTATGTATCGCTGTGTTTGCCAGAGGAAAGCAGGAAGTGTCCCTTTAAAATTGCACCGATTTTACTTAAAATTTCCATTTGCGTGTAAATAAGATTATCTTCGTTCAAAAACAGATGTTTTGCCTATTGAATAGAAATTGAGAATTTTTTTTAAAAAGCAAGCTGAATTTAAACTCTGTTGATATTTAGATAAGGTTTATAAAAAGGGTATTTTTGTTATCTGTCTATTACTTTTGGTGTAAGAATGAAATTATCTTGTTTTTTGGGGGCATTATCCAAGGTTAAGTCGGGAGAATAAAATTCAGGGTTTTCTACCGTTCTAATTGCCGAAGATTCATGTGCATGAACATTGTAAAGTGGTTCATATTTAGAAACATCAATATTTTTTATTTCATCAAGCCATTGATATGTTTCATCAAGTTTCTTTTTAATTGAAGGAAGATCTTCGTCTTTAAGATAAATATTGGCAATTTTAGCAATTTTACGAATTTCCATATAATTTGATTGATTTTTATTTGAATAAATAATATAGGTGGGTATATGTCAAGAAAAGATTATGGCGAATGTTATTAACTTTGGGTGCAGAGTAAATGCTTATGAGACGGAAATTATTAAAAATAATAGCAAAAATTTAGACTCTTCGCATTTTATTTTAAATTCTTGTGCCGTTACGAATGAAGCAGAAAAGGATTTATTGCAACAAATTAAAAAAATTAAAAGAGAAAACCCTGAAAGCAAAATTATATTAACTGGCTGCGCTGCACAGATTAGCCCAAAAAAGTATGCACATCTTGTTGAGTGCGTTGTTGGCAATATGGAGAAACTTGAAGAAAATACATTTAATAATATTGCAAATAATTCCTTTAAAGCAAAATATGAAATACCTGATTCTTTGCGTCATGAGGATAAGCTTTTTGTGAAATCACAGGAAGAAGTGCAAAGCGTTAGTATCCCAGAAAATCTTTTAGTTGGAGACATAATGTCCGCGAAAAACTTCAAACATAAAGAAATTATCGACTATCAAGGCACCCGTGCTATTGTACAGGTTCAAAATGGGTGTAACCATAGATGTACTTTTTGCATTATTCCATTTGGCAGGGGAAATTCTCGTTCAATACCAGCTGGAGCAGTTGTCACAACTATTAAAAACCTTGTAGAGAAAGGGTATAAAGAGGTAGTCCTTACAGGTATTGATTTAACAGACTACGGCAAAGATTTACCACTTCATCCTACACTTTCGCATTTGGTGTCTCGGATTTTAAAAAATATTCCACAACTGCCACGGTTAAGGCTTTCTTCAATTGATGTTGCTGAAGTTGATGATGATATGTTTAAAATACTTGCAAATGAAGAGCGATTTATGCCGTATTTTCATTTGAGCTTGCAGTCTGGTGATGATATGATTTTAAAGCGTATGAAACGCAGGCATAGTACAAGCCAAGTGATTGATTTTTGTGCAAAAGCTATGGAAGTTCGCACGAATGTTGGAATAGGGGCGGATATCATTGCAGGCTTTCCAACGGAAACTGATGAACAATTTCACAACAGCGTTGAAATTATTCGTGAATGTAATATTGCATTTGGACATATATTTCCTTTTTCTCCCAAGCAGGGTACTCCTGCCAGTAAAATGCCACAAGTACCTGTAAAAATTTGCAAAGAAAGAGCTAAAATTTTAAGAAATGAAACAGAAAAACAAATGGATATTCTTCAGTATAATATGCGTGGAACCAAGCAGAGTGTTTTAGTGGAGAGAGGAAAAAAAGGACATTGTGAAAACTTTGTCGTCTCCGATATTTTACAAAGCGTTGAAGTTAATCAAATTATTGAAATTGAGTTTTAATAATACTTGCAAATGTATAAAAAATATGGTACAATAGTATTGTAACTAATATTTATGACTATGCGTACCACAATAAACGGGAGAGTACAAAAAACAAGACGCCAACCAGCAGGAGCAAAAGCAAGTGTACAGCAAGTAAGTACAGCACTACAAGAGTTGATAAAAACCAAAAAGTCATTAGAGCATGGGACAGCATTCTCTAATGAAGAACTAGTTTTGTTATTTTACGACAAAATGCCACAGTGCAGACAACAGCTAGATTCAAATATCAAACAATTAGATGAGCAAGAGAAATCAATACGTGATGAAGTAAGGAGAAATAAAATGCTGAACAAGCAACAACCACAAGAATTGATAGACAGGCAAACAGCAATTCGCGATAACGCACAACAATTATGCACGATAGCAAACCTTCTGAAAAGTTATCACGGATTGCGTACACGTGAATTGGAAGCATCGATGCGCCAAAACACGCAACAAGTACCACATATAGCAAATTAAAATAACCTTGCATATTATAAACACAATAAATATCGTTTAGATATTTATTGTGTTTTATGATGGCAGTTCCTTACTCCAGTGACCTTAGAAAGAAAGTGATTAATTTACTTCAAAATGATAAGAAAC
>CAJQOT010000093.1 GCA_905480015.1 uncultured Rickettsiales bacterium
CGGCAGTCTGGTGGAGGTGGAGACGGAGACGGCCGGCGGACGGGACGCGACGGCACCGCGACCACCGGCGTCGCTGGCACGAGCGGAGGATGCGTCGACCTCTCACCATTCCCCACACGCGCCGCTGCTGCCCCAGCCGGCGCCGCCGGGGGAGGTCTTTCCACAGGTGATGCATCAGCAGTCAGTATGTTAGCAGAAATATCTGCCTTCATTATGCCAGGTGTTGGAACTATTGCAAAACATGTAGTAGCAGATAAATTACAAGATGTAGCAGGCTCTGCCTATGAGAAATCAACAGTTAAAACCTCCACCAAAGAAACAAAGCTCCATTCATCAAACATCAATGCAAGAGATTTGCATATTAACGCAAATGAAGATATCAATATTGAGTCTTCAAATGTGAACGCAACAGGGCTTGCAAAACTGAACGCAAATGAGATTGTTATTACATCAAAAGCTGAAACAAAAGAAATTTCAAATTCTAAAAAAGAAATAGAGCTCGGTGAAACCGATGTTGGATTTAGAGAGTCTTCATTCAACATGGCAATTAAAGGAAGTGGGGAAGAAAGTAAGAACATAACTAAGACTGGCACTCAAAAGTCTTCTAACTTAAATTTTGGAAGTCTATTGATGAATTCAAAAGACGATACTACAATTACTGCTTCAAATGTTGGAGTTACTGGAGATACCGTTATTAAAACTGGAGGAGATTTCAAATTGCTCGATGCAAAAGACACAGTGGATTCTAAACAAGAACAATCAAAACTAGAAGTTGAAGTAGGCTCTAAAATAGGAAATGGATATGTTGATGCAGGCTTTGCCGTAAAAGCACTCAATGATGCAAGAAAAACCCTTCAAAAATCTAAAAAACAATTAGATAGACTAAAAGATTTGAAATCCAAAGGCATGGCATCTCAAAAAGCAGTAGACCTTGCTTATACTCAAGTTACTCTTGCAACGGCTGGGGTTTTAACTGCAACATTGCAAGTAAAAAACTCCATTATTCAAGCAAAAGCTGCGGCTTCAACTTCACTTGGAACTGGTTTTTATGGTGCAGGATATATGAATACACAATACAGCACTAATTTTATGAATACTAATAAAGAGAATTCAGTTGGCTCTTCATTTGTCACAGGAAATAATATGAATATAGCATCCAATAAGAATCTTGATATGATTGGTTCAATGTTAGCCTCTCAGAACGGAGATGTAAGTCTCTCTGGAGATGAAATAAACATCAAAGCAGGAGAGTCTTCATTTAATCAAAAAACAGAAAACAAATCAGGAAATACAGGGGTTTCCGTTGGAAATAATGCAGTTGGTGTATCTGTTGGATACTCACAAGGAGAGAATAATATAATTCAGACTACGCATCAAAACTCTAAGATACTTGCAAAGAATGGAAGCTTTACTTTAAACTCTAAAAAAGATACCAACATTGTTGGTGGTAACATTGAAGCAAATGAAGTTGATATGAATGTTGTTGGAGACTTTAAAATAGAAACTGTACAGGACACTTATGAGGAGGTTGGTAATGGATTTGGTATTCAGCTGAATAAAAGTTTTGGTAGAACACAGAATAGCACTAAACAGAATAAAGCTGAGAAACCTCACAACAGATTTGACCAATTTTTAGGACTGAGTAAAGAAGATAAAAATACTTATAACCAATTTACAGAAGGCAATCCTAATGAAATAGGAAAAGCACCAAATACATTAATGCCAGCAGGTTCTATTAGCTATAATGCTAAAGATATATTCATCAAAAAAACAGGGGAGAAATCTAATATTAAAGCAGATAATATCAACCTCAATGCAGCAGGAACATATACCGATTTAAGTAATAAAGAAGATGTTACTCGAATAGATAGTGATGTTGAAATTGAAACTACTCTTGAGGATATTGCACTTGTGGGGAAGGTGGCAATTTCTACTCCTAAGTGGGGATATCAGGTTGGTAAGGGGGTTATTGGTACATTTACTATACCACCCGAAGCATTTTATGACAAAAATGGCAATCCATTACCTATATCAGAACAAGTACGTTTGAAGACACATGAAAAAGCAGCAGAAAAATGGGGTTCATATGTAGGAAATCCATATATTGCTGGAGGAATGCGGGCAATGGGTGAGGCTGGACAGTTTCTTTATTATACAACTGATGATTTATATAACCTTATAACAACGGGTGAGCATGGTGATTATCAGCCTTACTCTCCAGCACAAGATGCACCAGGTGGGCTACTTGACTCATGGCAGGACATACAAAATGTAGTGAACGGAGCAAACAATAACTTTAATTATTATAAACAAAATGAGAAAATTGATAATAACATCAATAATATTAACAATTAGCGGTTGTAATATTGATAACCCAACTTGGATACCATACAAATATGGACAAAAAAGCTTTGGTGTTGATACTTATGCTAGTGGTAAACCTGTCAGTAAATTTTGCCGTTCATGGTATTATTACACTTATTATAAACAATATTGCAAAAGTCAAAAATGTAAAGATGAGTATGAAAAAAGATATAATCGCTCAAGACTCGTCAGAGAGATAGGTAGAAATAAAACGGAAGAGTTATGTTTATCGGAAGCTAATAGCAATCAGTAAGTGAAGCAGATTCATGGGATGATATGCAAAATGTAGTGAACGGAGCAAACAATAACTTTAATTATTATAATCCAAATGAAATACCTTCTTATCTTGATAACAATAATGATTAGTGGTTGTGATGCTGATAGTTACAACAGACATGCCTTTACAATTCATAGTATAACACATCCTAACGGTGTAACAGTTAGTAAATTTTG
Organism: uncultured Rickettsiales bacterium; assembly: GCA_905480015.1. Lineage (GTDB taxonomy): Bacteria > Pseudomonadota > Alphaproteobacteria > Rickettsiales > Deianiraeaceae > CAJQOT01. Next base: position 2,818 of record CAJQOT010000093.1, read on the forward strand.
TAGACAGTGGTCTATATATACCAATTATCGTCATTACTGCAAAAGCCAAAAATGTTTTGATGAATATGATAGAGAGTATAATCGTTCGAGACTTGTAAAAGAAGTTGGTAAAAATGAGACAGAGGAACTTTGCTCAATAGAAGCTACAGAAAATGGTGCTAATGGTAATTTTAATCCTGAATATTATGAAAATACTAAATAAATCTCTCGCTCTCTTGCTCTGCTCTCTTGTGTAGATCATACCCCCATTACAGAAAATATAAGGGATAGTAAACATTGCAGAAACTTATATGGATTGGCATACCGTTTACAGAAATGTAAAAATGAGGGATGCATCAAAACAGAGAAATACTATCTAAACAAAAGATACAACATAAGAACCGATGAAAACTTTGAAAAAGATTTAGAGTTTTTAAAACAAGATTGCAGAAAAAGAGAAGGAATGGTTATATAAAGAACTGTCTGTCAGGTTAGTTGTGTGTTTTACATTCCTTCCAAAACATCAACAACTTTCCTATTAATATTAGTTTTTCAATAGAACATTTGTTTATTAGTGGTAGTACAGTGCAATTTATTCATATAACAAATTTAGCTTGTTTTTTTTAAAAATTCACTATACTAAAACCTAGTTTCTAACTATTAAAAATCAAACAATGACTCAACATCTTTTAGTATCACTTTCCACAAGAAAACCATATAAAGAAGCTCCACAAATGCCAAAAGGTTCTACATATGATAACACATTAGGAATGTGGTTATATAATAATTCTCCGCTCATTGAAGATAGTCAGTTTGAGACACAATCAACAAAAAAATGTGATATGGAAACTGGAGAAGATCAAAAAGGCGAATAATGATATTAATAGTAACCAGTATATATGATTTCTCGGCGGATTTTATTGTATTAAAGCTTAGGGAGGTTGGTAAAGATTATGTCAGAATCAATAAAGAACAGCTCTCTCAATCTGAAATTGTTTTAGACCCTAGTACACCTTCGCTTACAATAAAAGACAAAACAAAGGACATTTTATTAAAAGATATAAAATCAATTTATTTTCGTCAACCAGTATTTTTGAGAAATACCCCATCTAATCCACTATCAACAGATGAACAATTATCAAAATCTCAATGGAATGCTTTTTTTAGGTCTTTATGTGTTTTTAGAAATGCAAAATGGATAAACCATCCACAAGCAACTTATTTAGCCGAAAGCAAACCATATCAACTCAGTATTGCAAGGGAATGTGGTTTTATGATACCAGATACTTTAATTGGGAACGACGCAGATAAAATGAAAAAACACTTTCACAATAAAGATATTATAGTGAAATCTCTTGATACCATTCTACTAATGGAGAACAATGACTGTCTTTTTACCTATACAAGCAAGGTAAACAAAGAAGATTTAAGAAACGATAATATACAGACCTCTCCCTTGTGTGTTCAGGAATATATAACACCAAAAATTGATTGGAGAGTTACCATTATTGAAAATAAGATATATTCTATCAAAATATTAAAAAATGGAGAACCAATACAGGAGGACTGGCGATTAATTCCAAAAGAACAACTTGAGTATAAAACAAGTCAACTGCCAAAAGAAGTTGAGCAAAGCTGTTTTCTACTTATGGAAAAATTGAATTTAAAATTTGGTGCGATTGATATATTGGAAAGTGATGGAAGGTTTATCTTTCTTGAAATTAATCCAACTGGAGAATGGGGGTGGATATTAGCAAAAGACCGTCCTGTAGACTGCGATATAACACAATCTCTTATTGCTTAACATTAATAAAATGATTCATTATATAAAATATTCTTGGAAACTCATTAAAACAACCTACAGTGTCATAACTATTTTTTTACAGTGTATTTGGGAATTTATTAAAGGTTTATTCACTCCTATTGCATATATTTACTATTATGGAAGGGCATTCAAAAAAGCTCACAATATTACAAATAATGATATAACAAAAAGTGATTATACACAGTTAAGTATAGATATTTTACAAAATCGCCTCAAAGAAGAGCACTTGCGAAGTCAAAAGATAGATGATAAAACTATAAAATTCAATTTTTCAATTAGTTTTGCTATTACAATTATTAGCACATTGTTTGCCTACCTCTCATTAACTAAAAGTAATTATTGTGTATATATCATACCTCAGATATTATTATATATTAGTGTAGTGTATTCCTTCATAAGTGGAATTATTTCTTTAGGGGCAATAAAAACCCTACCTATGTTTGGTATTGCTACAAGCTTTTATTTTAAAATAGATACAAAATCTTTATCCAAGGCATTACTAGGTCAGGAAAAAATTAACACTTGTCGCCATATTAGAAATGAATGTGCTTATCAATGTATAATTACCTCATTGGTATTTCTTATTTTTGGACTTGTGTGGCTGTTGGTATACCTCTAAACCACAAACTCCCTTCCAATTTTCAATGCTTCTTGCTTTTCGATATTTAAATAAGCAGAAGTTGAGGAGACTGACTTTTGACCTAACAACAACCGTATTACCTCAATGTTATTCGTTTTCTTGTATATATAGGTAGCCCTAGTTCTTCTCATAGAATGAGAACCATATTCTTTAGGATTTAACCCCAAATATTCAGCCCATTTTTTTACTAAATTCCTGCAATGTCTTACTGTTAAGTGTTTGTTTTTATCTCTTCCTCCTGTAAATATATAATCATCTTCATATAGAGATTCTTTCTTAATAAGTTCTAGTATATATTTCTTTGTTTCATCAAGAATAGAAACTACATGAGTTTCTTTAGTTTTTTTCTGCTTTAAAACTACTTCATCCTTTACTTTCCCATTATTATCTACCACATCTCCAACTAGGAGTTTTAATATATCACTAGCTCGAAGCATAGTATCAATTCCAATAGAACATAATACCAGATCCCGAAGCTCTCCTTTGTTATATAAAATTTCCCTTAATAATCTTACTTGTTTTGGAGTAAATGGTTTTTTTTGACCAAAGGGTTTTTGTCCTGACATAAAATTAACTCGATTTTTAGATTTTGATAACTCACAAAATTCTAAAACACTTATTTCCTATTTGCAAGTAATAATATATAAAGGGGAAATACTAAACAACACACCCACATAAACCCCAGTAATACCAATAACAAACCATTTCCCCTTTTTCCCAAAAGGGAAATGGTGGTGTGTTTTATGGAGTTTAAGATTGTTTGAGAAAATGAAAAATCTTCTCAGATATAAACTGAAGGTTCTCAGTCTAAACAAAATTTTTATAGAGTAGAATTTACACTCCAACAACAAATCAATATTTTTATCATTGAAAAACCTTCTATAAACATATATCATAAAACTGTAACTAATTAAAAATGAACAACAGATGATAAATATTTTAAGATATTTCCTCATATTTCTAATCCTATTACCAACCATATCTTACGCACAAACTCTTACGCCACAACAAGAACTCAACCAAGAAACACTACTAAGGCAACAAAATGCAAGGCTAGAACGAGAAATAAACAACCAAAGGTTAGAACAAAATATTAGGAAATCTAAACCAAAAACAGAATATAAACAAGATGATGAGCAAATCGCAGACAAAGATGTAAAGCACTGTTTTCCACTTAAAAAAGTGATTTATAAAAACTCAGAATTGCTTTCAAAAAGAAGGAAGAAAAGGCTCTCAAAAGAATTTATTGGCGAATGTATTACACCATCTTTAATCACGAAAATAGTCCGTAAAACTACAAACTATTATGTTGCAAAAGGCTTCGTTACAACAAGAATTTACATTGACCCGCAAAATATAAAAACAGGCAATTTAGAACTTCTTGCTTTAGAAGGAAAGTTAGATGAAATTCAATTTTTCGATAATAAAAAATCTCAATACCCTATGAGTAGTGAAGATTTTTCAGCTAAAATCCCTCAAAATGATGGTAAATTTCCCATAAAAATCCTTAAAAACACCGAAAAACTCTCCGCTTTTGGCTTAATTGAAGGTAAATACTTCAATATTAGAGACATCGAACAAGGGCTTGAACAAATCAACAAATTGTCTTCAAATAATGCTACTATGAAGATTGTTCCGTCCAAAAAAGAAGGTTATTCTAATGTTTTAATTTCAAAAAATAAGAAAGATAAAAACACTAGAATTTCTGTTGGTTTAAACAATTCAGGGCAAGACCAAACTGGCTTATACAACGGAAGAATATTTTTAGAACAAGACAATTTATTGAAGGCAAACGATTCAATAATGCTGGTAGGAACTCACTCTTTAAGCAAATTTAGTACACAAAGAAGTGGCAATATTTACTCAAATATCGCAATTCCTTTTGGAATGTGGAACTTCAATTCTTCATTCATCAAGTCGTCTTATCTAAGCACAATTCAAGGCACAAACAAAGAATTTGAAACATCAGGTTCTTCAACTTTTCAAAAATATAAATTGGATAGAAAGGTTTTTAGAAACAAAATTCAAAGGGTCAGTTTGTTCACAGGACTTGATTTAAAATCCACTAAAAACTACATTGAAGACACTCTAAACGCCACAGGCTCAAGGAAACTTTCCGTTCTTTCTTTAGGCTTAAACCACAACATAGTTTCCTCAAAATTAGGGTATTTCGATTACACTTTAACCTATTTACAAGGCTTAAATTCCTTTGGAGCAAAGTCAGATTCAGGCATTCAAAACAACTTCACACCGCAGGCTCAATATAAAAAATACACCCTAGATATTTCATACTACAAACAATTCAAAAAGTTTTATGTAACATCAAATTTATCCTCACAATATTCAGAAGACCCACTCTTCTCATCAGAACAAATAATAATTGGAGACGCCTATTCCGTTCGAGGCTTTAGAGAGAAATCCGCCCTTGGAGACTCTGGATTTTATATAACAAACAACATAAATTACCCACTTTTACCGCTTCTCAGCAACAAACTCAACATATTTAACCTTAACAAAGTGCTCAAAAAAACAGAAATATTCCTAGGATACGACTACGGCTATGTTAAACAAAAAGGCGGTCAGTCATCTTCATTTGGTGAAGGCAAAGGTATTCTTTCAGGGCTTTCACTTGGCACAAAGTTTGCCAGTACAAAACTTACTTTTGATGTTACATTTTCCCATACTTTAAAAACTGAATCCTATATCCCAGCAGGCTGGGAAGTTTATAGTAATTTGAAGTGGAGGCTAAATTAATAGTTGACATTTAAGCCTATTTTAGCTAAACTTACCCTGTAACTAACTAGAAATACCTTGTTTCAAACAAGAGAATCAACCAACCCCATAACACAATTTTTCCGTGTTTTTACGGTATATATCGCAAGTTTTTCTAAATTCTGCCTCAATTTCCTATGCTCTTTACTAATAAATATTGCTGTATTTTCGCTTGTTTTTACCCCAACATTTTCCTACGCCCTACCCACTCAAAATGGTTTGAACGATGGGCATATTTCAAACCTAATTCCATCTATTGAAACCACAAATGCAGGTTTAATTCAAATTGACGGAAGCACAAACACAGGCTTAGATAATTCAATAAATAATGTCCCAATTGTCAACATTGCAACGCCGTCTGCTGGCGGAGTTTCACAAAACAACTTCCACGATTTCAACGTTGGAAACGAAGGAATTATTATGAATAATTCCAACCAAATAGCAGAATCTCAACTTGGCGGAGCAATTTATGCCAACCCAAACCTTGCACCAAACCAAAATGCAACAATTATTTTGAATGAAGTAACTTCAACAAATCCTTCTAAATTACTGGGATACACTGAAATTCACGGATACGGAGCAGAATACATTTTAGCAAATCCAAACGGAATAACTTGCAAAGGTTGTGGGTTCATAAATACGCCAAAAGTATCGTTAATTACAGGTAAATCCACAATAAATGACGGTATTTCAGGCTTTAACATTTCACAAAATGGAAGTGTAAATATAGAAATGGGTTCTATTTTTGGGCTTGACGCACAAACAATTGATTCCTTCGATATTATTACAAGAATGGCAAAAATAAACGGCACAATTTACGCTAAAAACCTAACAATCAAAACAGGAAACGACCACTATAATTACAAAACCAAAACAATTACTTCAAAAGATTCCGACACAACATTAAACGCCTCAAAGCCAGTCGTAGCAATAGATTCCTCCGCCTTAGGTGGAATGTATGCAGGGCGAATTGTGATGGAATCCACCGAAAAAGGCGTTGGAATTAACGCAGGAGCTCACGCTTTTTCTTATGTTGACGGCATCACAATTTCTGCAAATGGAGACATCAATTATGTGAATTTAACTGCAAATAAAAGTGTTAATTTAGCCTCAACAACTGAGGTTATTTCCGATGATACAGACATTATTGCAACCAATTCTGACATCAATATTGCCTCTAAAAACGGATATGAAATAAAAGGTCAATTCGTTGCAAACAACAATTTAAACATCAATTCCGATGGAAATATCACAAATAAAACGAACCTACAAGTTAAAAACCAAACAACAATTTCCACTCAAGAAACCTTCACAAACGAAGCAAATAAAGAGGTTTCTTCTAATTCAAATACAAATATTACCGCAAAAAATATTGTAAATAATGGGTACATAAATTCAGGAAATAATGTAACTTTAATTACAATAGAAGACATCATAAATAATGGTGGAATTCTTGCTATAAACAACGCTAATTTCGCAGGAAATAATATTACAAATACAGGTGTTATTCTTGCTAAAAAAGACATCAACTTTTACGCTAATAACGACATAAAAAACCAGTCAACTGCCAATAATTCAGCAATAATTGACGCTGATTCCAACATAAATATTCAAGCAAAAAACTTCATAAATGAAGGATTTAATTTTGACAATGACGATACAGGAAACTTCGGTTACACAACAAAGAAAAGCGTTCCAGTTGGTGGCTGGGGCAACGGATATTACAATTTAATGTACCAAGACCAAACAACAGACACCCTTGATACCATTGCTTCTCTGCTTCAAGCAAGTGGGAATATCACCTTCACAAATACCAATATTATTAACAAATCTTCATCAATTATTTCGGAGGGAAATATTGTAATAAACGGCGGTTCACTAACCAACATTCACAACTCTGTTTCCGCAACACTAAACGAAATTTACGGCAAACACTGGAGCGTATACAAAGGCTGGTTTAAAAGGGGAAGATTTAAAGGAAAAAGATACCATTATTACAACCAATACACCAAAACTTTTAACAAAACAATTTACTCAAAAACCGCACCAACTTTATACGCAAAAGGCAATTTAATTGTTGATGGAACATCTTCCTTTGCCAACGGCGTTCCACAACATTTGTATGACAAAAAAACAGAAGAAGAAGCAAGCCTTTCAAGTTTAAACACCAACAAAACCAACGTTCAAACCCAGTATGACAGCCTAGTTGCAGAAGAAAAATCATTAAAAGAGTACACGCCAGAAAAAGCTCTAACCAACCCAACCTTAACCAATTTAAACGAACACAAAACCGAATTAGACTCAAATATATCCACATTTCAAACAGATATTTCAAATATTAACACACAAATTGCAAATACCACAGATTCAGGGGAAATTTCCGCATTAAATGAACAAAAACAAGAAATGGAAGGACTACTTTCCGACTCTCAGAGCCTTTTAACCAATGTAAACACAAATATTAGTGATATCAACACCTTAAATACAGAAATAAATACGCTTCAAACCAACCATAATACCCTTACAAACACAGTTACAGCCGACAAAACCACCCTCACCAACCTTCAAGCAATCGTAAGTCCAACATCACAAGAACAAAACCAAATAACAACATTACAGTCCGATATTTCAAGCAATGAAGTGAAACTTTCCTCCCTTCAAACACAAATTAACACCAAAGAAACCCAAAATACCAACCTCACAAAACAAACTCACACAAATTATATAAATGGAATAAATTCCCAACAAGGAAGCGAAACTTTAGAAGTTTTAGCAGAAATCACCACTCAAAAAGCAGGGCTTTCCCGTACAATTACCGCCCTAGAGTCGGGAATTACAACAAAAACCCAAGAAATTACATCCATTCAAAACGAAATAGACAATTCCCAAATCAACTTACAAACGCAAGCAAAACCTTACAATCCAATCAATCAAAATAGTTTAGATTTAAACCAACAAAACCCTGAACAAACCTACTCAAAACCCAACTTTAGCACCTCAGACTTACGCTCTTCTTGGTACTTTCTCGACAGAATCGGCTTTGACGCAGACGAAGACTTCAAAATAGTTCAAGACCCACTATTTGAAAATAAAGTAGACAAACGCAGAGAAGCCAACATTTCCGCAGAAAATGTTGTAATAAACAGCAACGGAAGTGTACAAAATTTAGGGGAAATATTCTCCGAAGAAATGCTCGCAATTCACGGAGATTTCATATCAAATACCTCAAAAATCAGGGGAAATGACATTATTTTATCCTCAAACGGAAATATCATAAACAGAGGTGGGGCAATCGTTTCAAGCACAAATCTTGAAATAACAACAGGCAATAACTTCGTCAACCAAAATGTCAAAATAACCAACGGAGACCTACAAAACAACACCCAAACCCAAGACGAAATCCTATCCAAAGGAAGAATTTCCGCACAAGAAAACATTAATATTGCCTCTGAAAACTCCACATACTTTGTTGGAAGCGAAGCCTACGCAGGAATAGATTTCAACATAAACACAGGCAATAAAATCGATATTCTCACCGAGTTTTTAAATGGGAATTATAACGCCGTTATGGAGCTCGGCGAAACTGAAGAAACTGAAAAAAAGCAATCCACCACCAACATTTCCTCCATTTTAACAGCAGAAAACGGCAATATTAATTTTACTTCTGGTATCGATATTAACATAAAAAGTGCTGAAATTACCGGCAATGACATCAATTTAACCGCAATAGAAAATGTCAATCTCCTCTCCTCAAAAGACACTGATTCCTACCACTACAAATACGACAAACAAGGCACATGGTCTTTCACAACCAAAGACAAAGGTCATTATAATGAAACCCTAAATTTAAACAAATTCTCAAGTCCTTTAAACATAAATTCAAGCAACATAAACATTGACAGACAAGAAAACCTCAACCAAAACCCTTACGATATACTAAGCAACGCCAATATGAACTTCACCAATATTTCCCTTCAAAACCAAGAATGGAACGAAGAATTCAGCGGTTTAAGCTCGCTCGCCGTTGGGTTAATTGCTGTTGCTTGTGTGCTTGCAGGTGGTGTTGCTGGAGCGATGATTATGGGGTCAGTTGCCGCAGGGGCAAGCACAATGGTAGTAATAGGACACTTCGCCGCAATAGGGGCTATCGGTGCAGGAATCGGAACTGCCTCAACAATGGCAACTGTCACCACTGCAAATACCCTTTTAAATGGAGACAACGCACTAAAAGCACAAGAAAAACTTGCAAAAGAAGAGGATACTTGGAAGCAGATTGGTACAAGTGTGGTGATTGGTGCTATGCTGGGGGCTGTTAAAGGGTGGATACAAGTGCATGGGCACACACCAACGCTTGAAAAAGGCGGAGATGCAGTTTGGAAGCCCTCTAAAGCGTTGTCCAACACTTCTGAATTTAAAACAATACACCCAAATTACAATGGAGTAATTGATCCCACTGCAAATAATATTGGATTAGCTAATCTTACAGATAATGCTAAATTTGTTGGCAATATTGTTCAAAATCCATCCTTTTTTCATGAAGGTGGAAAAATGTCTGTATTTGCAAATAAATTGGGTGGAATGAACAGTATGAGTTTAATGCACGATGGATGGAGTCAAAATGCATTCATACAGAAATTTCCTATATTGCAAGCAAGTATAGTTCCTGCAATAGCGGTAGAATATTGTTTATTATCGCCGGAGTTATGCACTGCAGTGATAAATAATGATACAACAAAAAAAGATTTTTATAATTAATAATAAATATATGGAGATACTTGGAATTATATTTGGAGTTTATATTTTGGTGTTTGGTGGGGCTAAATTTTTCAGCGATAAAGAGAGAGAGAGAGTGCATAATTTACCAATAGAAAAATTTGTGAGAGAGAGAGATGTATGTTATAAAAAAGCTCTACAATTAAATCAAAAAGACAATGATTGTGATGCAATATATTATAAAAATGATAATTTATATGATTAATATATGGAAATACTAGGAATTATATTTGGAGTTTATATTTTGGCTTTTGGTGGGGCACAATTGTATGATAAGCATGTTGTTCAAAAGAGTGAAGAAAAAAGAATCTGTACACAATATCTTACAAATCCAACAAAAGAACAAATCTCCAATAAAGGATATCGTGATTATTATGATAAATTATGTAGAAAATAGACTTTAACGACTTCATAACCCAAGCAGGAGCAAACTACATAGGCTCATATGGTTCAGAATATATCGGAGACCAATGGCACGCAAGTAGCCAAACAACTGTTGATAAAATAAAACAATTGACTCTACATTTTGCCAATGGTTATGTAACAGGAGAATTAACTAACGGTGAAGGTATGGCAGGTGGAATTGGAGCTGTTGTTGGGGAGCAAACTGGGGAATATTTGAGAGGAAACACAAACTTTTCTAAAAATACAGGTGTTACAATTGCAGGTTTAACAGGTGCATTAGCTGGTGGTTTAACCTCCCAAAATGCAGAAGGTGTTTTTGCAGGGCAACAAGGTGGGTTAAATAGTGCAATGTGGAATGCTTATTTTGCCAAGAGACCTTTGGAAGGCGTAAAATGGCATGATAATTTATCACATGACGACGATAGTTTAAATAACGATATGAATGTTGAAATTTCCCACGAACAATTATTTTACGAAGATGAGGAAGGCGGTAATGTTGGGTTTTTTGCAACCGAAGGTTGGTTTGGTGGAGGTGAGACAAGAGCAGATAATGATAATGTGCTGAATCAATATAGAATTACAAATAGAGGTTACGATGATACAATTATGAGGCAAGCAGTTCAAAATGTTGAACACGGTGTGTACAATTTATGTACCAATAATTGCCAAACATACTCAGAGAATTTAAGAACTGAATATCGTAGATTATATAATGTACAACACCCTTCTTCAAAGCCCAATTTCTTACAATTTTTAAATTATAATCTTCAATTTAATCAAAATACAAATGTTTCTATAGCAAATTAAAATAACCTTGCATACTCATAATTTAAAACATATTCAATTAACTCTAGTTTATCTTCGTACTTATTGTTTTCAGTATGGACTTAGTTTGGAGGAGGGTTATAGTATCCGTTGGAAATTTATTTCATTGGGAAGAAATAAATTAGTTTTGAAAAATATTCTTGACAAAAACCCTTATTGTTTTCTTGCTTGTGTAATAGTTATTTTCAATTTATGCAAAGTATCGTAAAACCCAATTTTGGTAATACGCATAAAGCAATTCATTCTTTATCACAAGTAGAGCAAGAAATAGTAAATTATTTACTTGATAGCAAAGCCATAGATTACCAGCAGGTAGATATTGTCGTACAAGAATACAAAAAGAAAAAACAAGATCTACCGTCCATTTTAGTTGGCTTTGGTTTTGTAAAAAACGCAGAAATGAAAAAAATACTTTATAAAAAGTATGAGGTTGAGGAGGTATCTTTAGATGGATATGTTCCTAATATGGCTTTAATGAAAATGGTGCAAAAAAATACAATGATTGGCGGTAAATTTGCACCTTTTTATATAAAAGATAATATAATTTTTGTTGCGGCGTCAAATCCAAAAGAATCTAAAGTAATTGATGCAATAAAAATTGCGTTCGCACATTCATATAAAATTAAACTGTTTTATGCACAGGCGGAAGATATCACACACTTTATTTCTTCTGCTTATATTATTGCGGAAAACAGGCTAGAAAAAACAATCAAGTCCTTGCAAGAAGATATATTCTTTACGGAGGGTAATCGTAATATTTCAAGAATTGAGGAAAATAGCGTTGTGAATTTTGTAACAGCATTACTTGAAGATGCTACACTAAAAGGTGCATCAGATATTCACATTGAACCGCAGGTGGAATTTATTCGTATACGTTACAGGGTTGACGGCAAGCTACTGTCTATGATACACCTCCATAAAAGGTTTTGGAATGCAATTGTAGTACGTATTAAGGTTGTGTCTAATATGAATATTGCGGAAACAAGGCAGCCGCAAGATGGTAGAATTGAGATGAATATTTCAGGTCGTGGAGTGGATTATCGTCTTTCGTGTCAACCAGGTATTTATGGTGAGAAATTTGTGATTAGGGTACTAGATAAAACTAAATCATTAATGACGCTGAGTCAGCTTGGATTTTCTGCGTGGAACTATAATAAAATGCACGATCTCATTGAAAGACCATCCGGTATTACAATTGTTACTGGACCTACCGGTAGTGGTAAAACAACAACACTATATTCAATTTTGGGTTATTTGAATAATCCAGATACAAACATTATGACACTTGAAGACCCAGTGGAGTACACAGTACCGTTAGTTTTTCAGACTCAAGTGCGTGATGGTACAGCATTTGATTTTGCAAGTGGTGTTCGTTCTTCCATGAGACAGGATCCAGATATTTTACTTATTGGTGAGATTCGAGATCATGGTACAGCAGAGGCTGCAATTAGGGCGTCATTGACGGGGCATAAAGTTTTGACAACTCTTCATACCGTTGATGCTGCGTCGACAATACAAAGGCTTGTGGATATTGGAATAGATAGATATATGATATCAGGAAATGTTGATTCTATTATTGCACAAAGACTTGTGAGAAAACTTTGCAATACATGCAAGGTGCCTCATGCAAAGACTACGGAATATGAAAAAACAGTATTGCATCGGTATTCGTATCTTGTTTCTGGTAAGTACACAATGTATGAGGCAGTTGGCTGTGAAGATTGTCGGTTTACTGGTTACCGTGGACGGACTACAATTGCGGAAATTATACAAATTACACCTTTGATTGACAATGCTATTCTTGAGGGAAGGACAAAGCATGCAATGGTTGAGCTTGCAAGGCAGGAGGGCTTTATGACTCTACAAGAAGATTCAATGCGTCGTGTATTTGATGGTATTGTATCATTTAAGGAGGTTAATGGTGTAGTTTCGTTGTAGTATGGCATTTAAACAGATGACATTTCCATGCTCATTTCAAGGTGGGGAAACGCAGAATATAAATTTTTATATCGGGTATCCGTCACCCGCTGCTCACCCTATTGGTTTTCAGAGCAAATGGCTTAGTGCGAAGGGTGGGAGTGTTCCGCCAAATATTTCTTCAGCTTTGGAGAGGCTAAAAGAATTATCTATTTCGTATAATATTCCATTTGTTGATTTATGTGAATATGTAATTGCTAAAATGAGCTGATGACGATGATTTTAGACATTGGTAATACGAATGTTGATTTTTTGTATAACAATAATATATTTTCAATAAATACTATTGAATTTTGTGGAGATATTTCAGTATTTTTTACTAAATATTCTGTTGAAATGATAGTTTTTGTTTCAGTTGTTCCGGAGTTAAGTTTGAAAGTCAAAGAAGAGGCAAGGAAGAAGAATATTGTATGTAGGGAAGTTGATATAGGGGATATTCCTATGGAAATTCAAATTGATAATATAGAAGAATTAGGCATTGATAGAGTTATTAACGCTTATTGTGCAATGTGTAAGTTTCAGCAAAACCTTGTAGTTGTTGACTTTGGAACCGCATTAACTTTTGATATTATATATAATAAAGCTTATGTTGGTGGAATGATTTTTCCTGGCCTTACAATGGCGATGCATAATTTACATACAAAAACTGCTAAACTTCCGGATGTCAAAATAGAGAAATTTAGAGTAGGTATTGGAAAAAACACCGTTGATGCAATATCTTTTGGGGTTTGTGTGGGTTATTGTGGAGTACTGAAGGAGACGCTGTCTTATATTGAAAGTTTTTACAATGAACAATTTAAAGTAATTTTTACTGGTGGAAGTGGAAAATTATTCAATAATTTTATTGATGGTGCAATTTTTGAGGAAAGCCTTATTTTGGATTTCCTCAAAGGGTTAAAATAATTTAGTATGTGGTGATGTTTGACTAAATGTGTGGCATAACAAATTTTGGCTTGAATGTAAATTCTGCAAGAAATGCATCTATTCCTTTCCATTTGATATCATTGCTGTGAATGCCTTCTGTGCAAAGAATGCTATCAATTTTTGTATTATTTGCACCAAGAATATCGGTGTTCATCCCATCTCCTATTGCGAGGATTTTATCGCCTTTTATTTTTGAAAGAACTGCGTCGTAGACTTCAGCATATGGTTTGCCAAAGTATTTTACATTTCCACCCATGTTTTCATACTCTTTAGCAACCGCACCGGCACATAGTTGGTTGCCATTTGTGGTACATACTATAATATCTGGATTGATACACGAAAGTGTAATGTTTTTTTCAAGAAGTTTTTTTAGGGCGGGAAGATCTTGTGAGAGGTCATTTAAATCAGTGAGTCCAGTAACTATTGCGCCGTCGAAATCTTTATTTATGTTTGATGTTACTTCAATTCCAGTGTTATCAAGAACGTCGAGGTCTTTATCGGGGCCGATATAAAACATTTTATGGTATTTATTTTCCTTTGCATAAAGAATAAATGCTTCGCCAGATGTGAGGATTTCATGGTAATGAATTCCTTGTTTAATGCCAATTCCTGTAAGAAATGTTTGCACTTTTAAGGACTTTCGTGGTGCATTCGAAAGAAGATAAACACAGCCAAGTTTGCACATTTCTTTCATAGCACTTTGTGTATTGGGGTACAAAACGCCACCTGAATGTATTACACCCCAAACATCAACAATGAAGGCATTATAATTTGGAATGATTTCAAGGCAATTTGGGTATATTTTCATTTAATTTTAAACAGTTTTTTAAAGTTATTGCCTGTAATATTGCATACTTCTTCAAAGGCAATGTTGCGTTCTTTGGCAATATACTCTGCTACATGTTTAACAAATTTAGGTTGATTTTCCTTACCACGGTGTGGTTCTGGTGCTAAAAATGGACTATCAGTTTCAATGAGGATTCTCTCCATTGGTGTGTTATGCATTGAAGATTGAATTTCTTTGGCATTTTTGAAGGTGATAATCCCACTATATGATATATAACAGCCAATTTCTAGCAGTTTTTGGCAGAAAGATAGTTCACCGGTAAAACAATGAATGAGTATTTGCAGGCGGTCTGCATATTTCTTTTTTGCGAGAGATAGAATACTCAAGGTATCATCATTCGCGTTGCGTGTGTGAATAATAATGGGGATTTGAAGCTCGACGCTTGCAATAATGTGTTCGTGAAGTTTGTCAATTTGTAAATTTTTGTATTCTATAGAATGGTGATAGTCAAGACCTGTTTCACCGATTCCAATGACTTGTGAATGTGTTTTTGCAATTTCAATAATTTCTTTGTGTGTAATGTGTGGTTCGTCTTGTACATGGCATGGATGGGTGCCAACAGTGCAATAAATATTTGGATTATTATAGCACGAGGCGATGATGTCTGGGAATTTTAGTACTTCTGTTGAAATATTATTGATGATTTTTACTCCACTTGCAAATGCTTGATTTATAATATCTTCTTGCTGTTCTTTTGGGAAGTAAGAAATGTGGGCGTGGGAGTCTACAAGCATAGTAGTTAAGAAACTCTTTTTGTGTTCTTACTAGATTTTGAATGTTGTAAAATTATTTTCATTGCCTTGATATAAATTTGGTGATTTATGTCGTCTGTATTATTTGGTAAGTCAAGATTGTATTTTTTCTCTCCGGAAAGAAGACTTTTTACCTCCGGTTTATTGAAGAAGGCACGGATGATATTGATATTTTGATGTGCCGTTTGCTTGGCAATGGTTTTGTTTGAAGAAGACTTCGTTGATTTTGTGAGTAATTTTTCTTTGACTATGTTAGAGCGTTGTATTTTATGAAAATTAACATATTCTACACTCCCTTCTTGATTTTTACTCATCCCTCTTTAACATAAAATAACAACTTTAATTTTGTTAATGAAAATTCAACTGTCAAGAAAAAAGAGAAAAATATTGTATTATTTAGCGGTGTTATTTCCATTATTGGTATTTGTGCTGTCGTTTTTATTGCAATATATATGGAGTTTTGAGCCATGCACGATGTGCATTGTTGCAAGGTACACTTACATTGCACTGTGTTTTTCGTTGTTGTGGGGTAGGGGGTTTGTGTGGGCTTTATTAGTTTCATTTTTTGGTTTATGTATTGTGGTGTATCATAAATTATTACAAATTGGCTTTGTTAGTAAGTGCTTAAGTTTTACTAGTGAGTATCACACTGTTGAGGAATTTCAATATATGATGCAAAACGCATTGCCGTGCAGTGTAAGTTCATCTATTTTTGGTATAGAATTTGTTTGGGCGAATATTGTGATTTTCTCAATTTATTGTATGATGTGTTTATATATATTATACAATAAAATGCAAACGATTAAGTGCCACTAAACGCTTAACATCTGCTTTCTCTCTATGAGTTTTTGGTGGAAATTTTCGTGCTTGAATGCTTCAAATATATAACTTCCTGCGACGAAGCAATTTGCTCCTGCTTTTTTTACAGATTGAATGGTTTTGTCAGAAATTCCCCCATCTACTTGAAGGGTGATATCTCTTTGAGATGTTTGAATCATTTGTGATATAGCGTTGATTTTACCAAGTTGTGATTGAATAAAACTTTGCCCACCAAAGCCAGGGTTGACTGTCATTACAAGTATTAAATCAATAATTGGGAGTAGATGTACAATTGTAGATTCATGCGTTGCGGGGTTTAGTGCAATTCCTACCTTGCAACCGAAAGATTTTAAATGTTGTGCTAGACGATGGGCATTGTTCGTTGCCTCAATGTGAAAAGTTATACATTCTAGTGGTAGATCTTTAAATGCTTCGACAAAATTTTCTGGCTCTTTCACCATTAAGTGAACATCCATTTGAATGTCACGCCCAAGTGATTGCAAGACCGTTGCACCAAATGTTAAGTTTGGGACAAAGTGACCGTCCATAATGTCACAGTGTATGGTTCTAAAACCTGCTTTTTTTAACGCATCAAGTTGAAAACTCAAATTTGAGAAATCTGCGGAAAGTATTGAAGGGTGTAGCATGCAAATTATTTTATGTTATCACATTTATAGCGTTTATCACATGGAGTTTGAACACCCTAATGCTATGCTGTCACCCCTACCCCTGTTGATGGTGCTACCCCTGTTGTTGCTGGTGGTTTACATGTACCAGCAACTGAAAATGAAATCTTCGGCGACGAAGTTTTCTTTGCTTCTATATTATTATTTTTTTGTACGTCGTGAATAAATTCCTTTGCCATATCTTCTGTTGTTTTTGGCGAGTTGATTGGAATAAATTCCTTTGCCATATCTTCTATTTTTTTTGGCGAGTCGATTGAAAGATCAGTCTCCCTCAGATATTGTTTTATATCGTTGTTATGTTTTGTTGCATATTCTTCTATTCCTTCTGCAGTAAGTTTTTTGCAAAACAAGTCTTCTAATGGTAAATGATTTCCACCAACTTGTTCTATTGCATGCCTACTGTACCTCTCGAGATTAATTTGATCCTGCGATAAAGCTTGACGCTCCCCTTTAAGAGCTAGTTTATCAGCTTCGTTAGATATTGCACAACCTATTTTGTACACCTCAAAAATAAGCCCAATACCTGTGAGAGCAATTAATATATCAAGAATATCAAACTCCTCGTTTTTATCCTCTAGAAGCTCCAACTCTTTATCCATAGATCTTTTATCTTTTTCCATCAACTTTTTACGGTCGTCGCACATCTGATTTACCAATGCACAATTTTCGTTAACTATGTTCTGGGATTCCTTCTTATATTCCAGTATCTCAGTTAACTGTTTTTGACTCGTACGACTTTTAAATGGAGATACTTCATCATTTGACTTTACTGATGATGCTTGACCTTTTCGAAATTTAGGTGCTTCGAGATTATTAATTAATGCCATATTTTTTATGATTAATTCTATATAATAACTTTACCTACAACACCCGCACCAACGGTTCTTCCACCTTCACGGATAGCGAAACGCACACCTTCATGCATAGCGATTGGAGAAATTAATTCAACGGTGACTTTAACATTATCACCAGGCATTACCATTTCTACGCCATCTGGAATTGTCACAGATCCTGTTACATCCGTTGTTCTAAAATAGAATTGTGGACGATAACCTGCAAAAAATGGAGTATGTCTACCGCCTTCCTCTTTTGAAAGAACATAGATTTCTGCTTCAAATTTAGTATGTGGTGTAACAGACCCAGGCTTACAAATAACCTGACCACGCTCGATGTCATCTTTTTTGACACCACGCAATAGTATGCCTACATTATCACCAGCTTGACCTTGATCAAGAAGTTTACGGAACATTTCCACACCTGTAACAGTTGTTTTTTGTGTGTCACGCAAGCCAACAATTTCAACATCTTCACCAACTTTAATAATACCAGCCTCAACACGACCCGTTGCAACTGTACCACGCCCAGCAATAGAGAAAACATCCTCAACTGGCATAATGAAAGGTTTATCAATTGGACGCTCAGGCATTTCAATAAATGAGTCAATGGCATCCATCAATTGTTTAATTGATTGAGTTCCAAGCTCACTATCTTCACCTTCTAAAGCTTTTAATGCAGAACCTTTAATGATTGGCGTATCATCACCTGGAAAATTATAAGCAGTTAAAAGTTCACGCACCTCCATTTCTACTAACTCAAGAAGTTCAGGATCATCAACCATATCGCACTTATTAAGGTACACAACAATTTTTGGAACACCAACTTGGCGAGACAAAAGAATATGTTCACGAGTTTGTGGCATTGGACCATCAACAGCAGAAACAACAAGAATACCACCATCCATTTGAGCAGCACCTGTTATCATATTTTTTACATAATCGGCGTGTCCTGGGCAGTCAACATGAGCATAGTGACGCACATCAGATTCATATTCAACGTGTGCTGTTGCAATTGTAATACCACGCGCTCTCTCTTCTGGAGCACTGTCGATTTGATCGTAAGCACTTTCTGGCCCACCAAATAATTTTGCTTGTGTCTTTGTAATTGCCGCTGTTAAAGTTGTTTTGCCATGATCAACGTGACCAATAGTACCAACATTAACGTGAGGTTTATTCCTCTCAAATTTCTCAGCCATAGTCGTATATATAAAAATTAGAACTAAAAAGTATTCATCAACATTCCACAAATAGAATATTTTTTATTGTCAAGTTATTTTCATAAAATTATATTATGCTATATATTTATAAGGTCGTGTTACAATAATAATCTTCTAATTTGAAGCATTTCTTATACTTTTTTATATTATAATTTTAAATATCATAAAGGTTTGCTATCTACAGTTCTTATGCCATTAAAGTGATTAACAATGCGACATAACGAGACCATTACCTGAATGTACCGCTACAGAATATTGCCCAAAGTATATGCAGTAAATACTTTAGACTTAGAGAGTTACATCGTAATTAACATTGGACGAAA
The DNA here is from genome assembly GCA_905480015.1 of uncultured Rickettsiales bacterium. Classification (GTDB taxonomy): domain Bacteria; phylum Pseudomonadota; class Alphaproteobacteria; order Rickettsiales; family Deianiraeaceae; genus CAJQOT01. The sequence continues at coordinate 22,418 of CAJQOT010000093.1, forward strand.
AGTGCTGCATTTATGTTAACAGGCTCTTAGATTGCATCGTAATATAAATTTTTATAATAATATCTTGCATATTTTATATTATACTACTATAATAGTAGCACATATTGTGTGTATGGTTAAATTTTTATAGGGCATTAATGGCGTTACAAAGCTATCCATCTTTAAACTCATCATATATTATTCAGGAGATGAAAGAGTCTCGCAATAGGGTGACAATTCAAGACCTGGAATTTATATTTCAAGATGCAAATCGTAAACACATCCAATATAGTGATTCCGCTAAAAGTAAAGATAGAAGGGAAAAGAAAAAAATTGAAGAGGCGTTGCTTACGTTAAGTTTTATAAAGGAGCGATTCAGCCTCAAGGAAAGTGAACGAATGTTGCACTGCATACAAAACACCCTTCTTACTGCCAATGGTACTGATAAAAGTAAATTGCTGAAACGTCTATGGACTAACTATGAGTTTGACAGGAAGGCACATCATGATACTGACTTAGTAGATAGACCTCCTGTACCATATGATGATTTTATTCATCATGCAAAAAAATTAATAGAAATACAACAAGCTTTTAATGATGCGAGGTCTGTACGCACAAAATACGCCTTATTATATGGATCAGGTGCCGTTGCATGTTTAGCCAGTGCGGGTATTCTTTATTGGTTAATGAACAATTCAGCTTCATCTGCTGTTTTCTCACCAAGTACGCCAGCATCTGGGCAAATGCCAGATGTATCAATACCCGAAGCTGTATCACCAGATGCCAGCGTAGCAAATGGCCCGACGATAGAAGCATCACCTACTGATGGATTAAACTCTGGAATTGAGACTTCTACGGGTGGGGGGCAAGTGAATATAGACGCTAATATGAACGATATTGTGAGCAATCCTATTGATGGCTCATCCGCGGATATTGCCTTAGGTGATGGTACTAGCAATATTGCTGATTCTGGTGAGGCAATTGATGTTATTGCCGGTGTTGATGGAGGTATGTTAGCTGGGGCAATAATATTGACAATAATTGCATTAGCGTTGCTTACTATACTTATACGAGAAATATACAAAATGGATGAAGCCGAATATTGCAGAACAAATTCTATACCTAATGTCAAGGACGAATATCTACCGTTGCAACAATATGATAATGTTGAGCCAAGAATGACATTAGACGGCATGAAATCACAAGATAATACACAGGGACAGTCTAATTTAGATAACACAGCGGCAGACAAACACCCTAGTGCATCAGAAGTAAATGGTAATAAGCATGTACGTTTTGATTTACCAGCCAATCCAATGACTTCACTTTAGAAAAAAATAAAATATATAATCATTAAAAATGAGCATACTTGTAGTTTCTCTATCAAAAATTAGTAGGGCTTTTTTAAAAAACCTTCAATATAATGATGTAGTGGATATTTTTTCACCAAATTCTACTATCAGTGGTTTTAATTGTTGCAATGTCTATTCACAATTGAAGTTGCAATACAAGTATGTTTTTCTTGGTTGCAAGCCACAGCATTTAGAAGATGTTGCAGAGAGTTTACCAAAACATCTTTATAGCGATAAAACAATTTTTATTTCAGTTTTAGCAGGAACGGGTACAGGTCGTATTGCTAATTTTTTTGCAGTGCAAAAAGTTTTTCGAGTTATGCCATCACTTGCTTTTGAATTCGGGAATAGCTATATTGCAGGATATGGGTGCAATCTCACAGAAAATGAAAATGACAATGTTATTAAAATGTTTACACCAAATACCATCATTAAATGTGTACTCGAGGAGCAAATAGATGAATTTACAGCGATTTATGGCTCGGGTATGGGTTTTGTTTTTGAAATAATGAACGCATTTCTTAGTGCAAGCGATGGCATGATGGCTGAACATGATAAGCATGATAT
>CAJQOT010000094.1 GCA_905480015.1 uncultured Rickettsiales bacterium
ATTTAAAACTCGCTTTCGCTACGCCTACGATTTACTCTTAAGCTTGCCATGTAAATTAAGTCGCTGACCCATTATACAAAAGGTACGCAGTCACAACACGAAGTTGCTCCTACTGATTGTAAGCACTCGGTTTCAGGTCTATTTCACTCCCCTCTCGGGGTTCTTTTCACCTTTCCCTCACGGTACTAGTTCACTATCGGTCATTGAGTAGTATTTAGTCTTGGAAGGAGGTCCTCCCATGTTCAGACAGGATTTCTCGTGTCCCGCCCTACTCAAGGACGCTAAAGCTTTTTACTTATACAGGGCTATTACCTACTACGGCTTGTCTTTCCATACAATTCTAATTTTTACTCTAACGCCACTGGACTGTTTCCTTTTCGCTCGTCACTACTAAGGAAATCTCTGTTGATTTCTTTTCCTCTGGATACTTAGATATTTCAGTTCTCCAGGTCTCGCTTATATTACCTATGAATTCAGTAATATATAACCTGTAAACAGGCTAGGTTTCCCCATTCGGGTATCTACGGATCAAAGCTTGTTTGCCAGCTCCCCGTAGCTTATCGCAGACTACAACGCCCTTCATCGCCTCTCAATGCCAAGGCATCCACCGAGTGCCCTTACTTTTTTAATTGGAAAAAACATATCAATTCTGCGAAGAATTAATACTGCTTTTACACATTGGTTTAATTTTGATTGTGCAACTAAGTTTTTGAATTCTCTATGCTTCTATTAATTATGTACAATTTAATGCACATAATAGATGCGTTTGTTTAAATATTCTTAACAACAAAAAAGCAACGAAGTGAAATTAATTCACTTGCATACATTGCAATGGATGTTTTAAAACTATTGCTTTTATAAAGTCAAGTGATTTTAAAAAAAAATATCTTTTTTATTTAGCGACAGAAAAAAACCGTCTCAATTTCCGATATTTCGGTGTACTGTAGTAGTCGCAATCTTTTTCAAAGTATGGGTACAGTATTGGTTGTTTGTAATTTTTTATTTTCCACATTAATCGTGTTTTCAATTTGTTAATAAATGTTTGTTTATGCCAACTACCAGAACAATTAAGGTGATATGGAATTTTTTTTTTAAATAAATTATGAGCAATACCTCTTGCTAATAACATTTTGCCTTGCTCCAACTTTCTACCATCTGTGAAAATTGGTAATTTACAAATTGGTGTTGATAAATCTCTACATCCACTATGTGGTATAATTTCAATGTACGATGGATTATACATCCGTCCATGGGACAAATCATTAATTGACGAGCACAAAGGGTTAAATAATTTCTGCCGTAAAAAATAATCTCCTTCATGAACGCCAATTACACAAAACCTTTCATCCCACAATCCAACTTTCTTCACTGCTTCTGGTAAATAAGAACACACACAATCTCCCAGTCCAAAGGAAATAAATGTGTATTTTTTATGGTATTCAATAAGCTTTGAAACCCAATCTTTTTGCCATAGTACATCGTCTTGACTTGTAACCAGTATATCACAATCGGGGCTGTTTAAGTCTTTAAATCCATTTATTATTGCACAGTTCCAGTCTCGTGCTAAATGCCCTGTGGAAAAATCTGGTCTTACAACATTATGAAGTACATTAACTTTATTTTTAAATTCTTCGTCAAGGTGAAAATTAGAATGATTGTTAATAATATTAATTTCATATTTATATTTACCAGTGGTAATTAAGTCACTTGCAAAGAGAGTTTTTAGATTGTTGTTTAGATCTTCTTTTGCCTATAAGTTACTATGTATATCTTGATTGACTTTAATTGACTTTGATTCATCATATAAATTGAAATATATTGTATCCAAAAAACTATTCTTGAATTTTCAAAATGCAACCTTATAATTAACGCCACTTATAGCAAGATTTATGCCTGAAATTCCATTTGTAATGTACTCACATTCAGAATATAGCGATGTATGGATTCCATTCATTTCCCAAAAAGCAAAGCACCTTCCAAACTTTGGGGAGAATATAGCTTTTATTGACAAACCCTCAAACATTCTCCATTCAAACTGGAAGCAAATTTTTTATAAAGAAAAATATACATACTCAAAACGCTTAATTTGCTGTCTTAAACAACTTAATGCAGAATATTGTATTTTTTCACACGAGGATATGTTCCTTTATGGAGCACCTAAAAAAGAAATTATCACAAAATATATTACAATAATGCAAGAAGATAATTTAGACTTCGTCAAGCTTATTAAGGGCGGTCAATGTACCTATGAAACTCACAAAAAAGAGAAGACATTACATATTATTGATAATAAATATTCAGAATGGATTTTTGCCATACAGCCATCTATTTGGAAAATTAACTCCCTCATCTCTATTCTTAAAAAACATAAAAGTACGAATATCTGGAAATTAGAAGAAAAAGCACAAAATACTTGTAAAAAATTGAATATCAAAGGAGCATTTTCTTTTGAGAGGGGTGAGAAAAGAGGTGAATACCATTGGGACAATACGGTATACCCATACATTGCCACGGCAATTGTTAAGGGCAAGTGGAATATATCAGAATATCCCGATGTTTTGCCAGCAATTCTAAAAGAATATCATATCGATGTTAATAAACGAGGAATATTTTAATATGAAAAACATTATAACCCACAGAGGGTTTTGGCTGGAAAAGTCAGAACAAAATCAAAAAATAGCATTTGAAAGAGCATTGCAGAGCGGCTTTGGCATTGAGACTGATTTACGAGATGCCAATGGTACTGTTGTCATTAGCCATGATATTCCAAAAGGAGATGAAATGACATTTGATGAATTTATTTGCCTCTATAAACAGCACAACACCGACACCATGCTTGCACTAAATATTAAAAGTGACGGATTGCAAACAATTGTAAAAAATACAATGGAAAGGCATTCTGTTGCAAATTATTTTTGCTTTGATATGTCCGTACCAGATGCCCTACATTATCATCGCAATAATCTAACTTTTTTCACAAGAGAAAGTGAATATGAAAACACTCCATTATATGAATTTGCACAAGGCATATGGATTGATGCATTTATAAACTCTAATTGGATTACAGAAGAAGTGATTCACGGGCACATCAATAACGGTAGAAAAGTATGCTTTGTTTCCCCAGAGCTACATAGACGTGATTATACGCAGGAATGGGAGAAGTATAAACAATATTATCATAAATTTGGAGACAATGCAATGTTTTGTACAGATTATCCATCTAAATTGCAAAATTTGTTAAAAGAAAATTAATGTATAAGTTTGCAATATCTCGAGTATTATCGCACAATACCTTGGCACTTGTAACTCTTGCAAAAAGGAAGGAAGCCCATATACGCCATGCTATAAACTTTAACTAAAGGGGAAAGACTTTTCATACATATATAGCAATACAGGCGAGTCATTAATCCGTATATACATACAATAATAATATTCCATGATGGAGTATATGAGGGTGATGTAATACTTACAACGCCTGCCCATTATTACGCCTACCGAGTGTAATTGCAAATTGTGTTGCAAGGTGGTAACCATCTGTGCCAAATCCTGAAATAACAGAAAGGGCAATATCTGAAATATATGACTTATGGCGAAATTCTTCCCTTGCAAATACATTGGAAATATGTAGCTCAATAATGCGTGTATCTTCTTGTGTAACGGTGCTAGCATGCAATGACCCTTCATGCCCAACGCCACCCAATCCCACATTGAGATTTAAAGATAAAAAGGCATCTCTGATTGCCACTGATGTATGCGTATATGCACCAAGATTTGCAATAATAAATTGAAACTCTCTACCTTTCTTATGAAGAAAGTCAATAATCTCACCCTCGTGGTTACTTTGAAAGTGTGCAAAAGGTATATTGTTTTCTTCGCATAAATTTTGACAAGGCATCATTGCCTGTTCAAGCGTTTTTGAGCCATAAATTGTGGACTCCCTTGAACCAAGCATATTGAGGTTTGGTCCATTTAAAATACAGATAGCCATTTTTTGGTGAACAATATATCTATATCAACCCAATACAAGGTTCGTTTGTCAAGAATTTTCCAATGTATACATTGTGCATATTGACTTACTTGACAGCGCCGACGTTATGCATAAAGTATAAAGCTAATAATAGCAGTATTTTATCCATGTATATTTCAAATGTTTCGTCAAATTAATTGCAACATAGTAATGCTAGACCGTCCACAATTCCTCCGAGTCATCTCATATTATGATACTTACTATATTTAAATAACCAAAGTTATTATTTTAGCCACTATAAACACGCTACAAATACCCACGCTAAAGCCAGCCATCACACTAATGATAGAATTTACAATGTCCGCATTTACCAATGTGAAACCTGTGGATACATTGTCAGCGTTACTCTCGCCTTTACCGCCCATACAATAAAAATAAATATATGTCAGTATAGCATATATTCAGACACAATGCAAGCGGTTATCTACTGACCTTTAGGCATTCTTCTTCAAAGTCTTGAATCATCCCCTCAAGCACACTCATACCATTTTGCCAAAAATCTTCCTTCGATATATCGATACCAAACGGATTTAGAAGGTCTTTATGCCTTAGTGCACCACCAGTTTCAAGCATTGTAAGGTATTTATCCTCAAAATTATCCACGCTACCTTCAAGGTATATACTATACAAACTATTCACGAGGATGTCCCCAAAAGCATAGGCGTACACATAAAATGGACTATGAATAAAGTGAGGAATGTAGCTCCAATAACACCCGTATTCTTCATTATAATTAAATGCTTCACCAAGGGACTCCTTTTGCACTTCCATCCAAATATTACAAATTTCTTCAGCGGAAAGGTTACCTTCTTGCCTTTTGTTGTGAACCTTAATTTCAAAATCACAAAATGCAACTTGCCTAACCGATGTGTTTATCATGTCTTCAATTTTAGAAGAAAGCATCTCAAGGCGTCCCTCCCTTGATGTTGTGTTCTTCAGCATTTTTTGAAAAACAAGCTGCTCACCAAATACTGATGCAGTTTCTGCCAGCGTTAATGGAGTTTGACAAAGTAACGCTCCCTGTTTTTTTGCTAAAAACTGATGCACTCCGTGCCCTAATTCATGTGCCATTGTTGCAACATCGCGTGTTTTACCAAGGAAGTTTAGCATAATAAACGGATTGGCAGAAGTTGATGCAGGATGAGAAAACGCACCGCTATCTTTAAATTCACGCACAGAGGCATCTATCCAGTTTTTATCAAAAAATGCCTTTCCAATTCTAGACATTCTTGGACAAAATTCTTCATAAGCTTCAAGTGTAATATTTTTTGCTTCATCGTATGAATATTCAATGTTGGCATTAAATGGCATCGGTGCATTTCTATCCCAATATTCTAACTTTTCTTTACCAAGAATTTTTGCTTTTAGTTTATAATACTTATGTGCCGTGCTTTTATAGGACTTCTTCACTGAAGATATCAACGAATACACAATGTCATCTTCAATAAGATTGGAGACATTACGCGAAGAAATTGGCTCATTAAAACCACGCATTTTATCTTCAAGGGACTTATCCTTTGCAAGGGTGTTAGTTATAAATGCAAATGTTTGAATATTTTCATTTAAGGTGTTTGAAATAACATTGGCGGATTGTTCTCTTACTTTTGAGTCCTTATCTGAAAGTAAATTAAATATTTGCGAAGAGTTTAATTCTTTGCCATCTAATATAAAACGCAACTTTGCCATAGTTTCGTCAAAAAAATTTGACCATGCATTAGACGATGTTATAGATTTTTTAATCATCGCCTGCTCTACCTCCTCCGAAAGTTCGTAAGGCTTGTAAAGGCGAATATTTTCAAAAAATGTTTTATATTTATCAATTTTTTGATCAAAAACCACCTCATCGCTTAAATCGTTTATTGCAATCACAAAAAAAGCCATTTCTGCCGAAAGAACTGATAGCACTTCATTTGCACTATGATATAACTTTTTTCTTTCATGGTCATTCATATTTGTAATGTAACGCAAATAAGCATAAGTACCAACTCTATGCATACCGTCAACAATATTTTCATATGAAACAACGGCGTTGGTAAGGATTTCAGTATTAGCAATTTTACCTTTATACTGCCCAGTGAACTGCATAACATTCTTTTTTAACACTACCATCGCCTTTGTACAGTCATCTGGTGATGCAAATAGCGAAGATAAATTCCAAGACGGCAGAACTTCCATATAATATATATTAATTGTATAACCCCACACTAGATGTTATTGGTGGAAAATCAAGAAAAAGCTTGACTTTTTCAATTGGTAATTATTTTTAGCTAACAATAAGTATTAGGCCCCTTCGTCTAGCGGTTAGGACACCACCCTTTCACGGTGGGAACACGGGTTCGATTCCCGTAGGGGTCACCACCATCTACTCTATTTATTTTTCTCCACATTGTAATTTTTATAAAGGTCAGCAACCATAGAACCTAAGAAAGATTTATAATATATTTCTCTAAAGGACTGCGAAGATGCTTTTTTATCTTCCTTTGAAATATTACCACCGTACTGCGTTTCATTGTTAATTGTAATGACATCAACAATACCATTATTGACAACATAAAGTGCCGAACCAACTGGTTTTTGAAATATTTGCGATTTACTATTACCACTTACATAAACTTTTTCTTTATGTAACTTACCGTATGACTTATACTCGGAAAGCTCTGTGTTTAACAAAGATATTTGCTCTACAATATACTTTGCCGTTTTTTCCATTTCTTGAAATTGTACATCTTTTTGGTATATTGATATTACTTCTCCACGAACTTCTGGCAATGTTTTAAATCTTTCATTTAATATTTTATTTTTTTTGTACACTACATATGAACAACTCTCGTCATCAATATTCACAACATGTCCATACGATGCATTATCATCATTCAAAATATGCTCAACGAGACTTTTATTCGCATACAAAGGTTTATTTGTGTTGGCATCGTAAACTTGACGATCACCTTCGTTAATTACAGCCCTTTGACTAATAGGAAGCCCATACTTTAAAACCACACCTTCAAATGATACACCAGCCTGAAGCTCTTCCTTAATTTTTTCTACATAAATTCTTGCATTATTACACCTTCTTTTTTCTGCAATTGTATTGCCGATTGCAATGTTCTCATGCGAAAATTCCTCTTCATGAACATTAAGAATTTGTGCAAGATAAAACTCCTCTCCAATTTGAACTATATCCGTAACACTTCCTACAGATAAATCCTTAACCACCGAAAGTACATTACTATCATTTACTTGGCTTGAGATATCTTTACCGCTATCTGCTATATGATGTACTGGATTTTTTAACATAGTTTCAATAATTGACTGCAAAGATATTCCCTGCTTTTTCACAATCAAACGAGCTTTTTTTGCCTGACTTTCATCTGTAAATTTTGCATAATAAAAACTCACAACCCTACCCATATATTCTTTATTGTAGTATTTTGCAATCATATTTGGAGTTGCGTTAAAAATATTAGTATGGCTTTTAATATATTCATCAACGTATGAAAGTGTCACATAGTGTTGTGGCTTTGCTATAAATTTATGTTTGTTTTGCTCATAAATTTTGCGTAATATATCATCCGATGGTATTTGTACCTCCGGAGTGTTGATAGTAAGGATTTTTATATCTCTCACTCTTTTCAATGCTTTTGCATATTCTTCATATAACACTTCAGACTGCACTTGCATAGGTGATAGCAAATACCCAAATATATCCTGTTCAAGTTGTGGAATTTTACTGTCTAGAAAATCATACTCACTTTTACCATAATATTTAATATAATCCTTAAAATACTCATCATCAAACTTACCTTCTTTTTGAAAGACACTATTAGTTTTAATATATTCTGCAACAACTTCAACATCAATAGGCATATTGCCATCTGTAAGAAATTTGCTTATTACCAAAGCATTAATCATTTCATTCAACACAAGTTGTGTAAACTGCTCACTTTGTACAAAAGCAACTGCTCTTGCTTGGCGTGTGGGGTCTTCTTTTGCGTTTGATAAAATATTTTGCCTACGGTCAGTAGCATAACGGTTAAATTTTTGCACTGTAATTTTTGTGCCATCAACCTTTGCAACATAAGACTGCCGAGACGCTATCGCTCCATATATTCCAAAAAACAGAAATGAAACTATTATTACTGCAATAATTGCGTATTTTATACTTTTAGACATATCCCAACTGAATTTTTCCAATAAGAAATGACAATGAAATTAAAATCAATAAAAAAAATATTGACTTACCGCAGAGATATCATTACATAATAATGATTAGTTGATAAAAAATGCAAGAGGAAGGTCAAAAGATAGAACAGAAGGATGAAGTGAAAGAACAGAAGGATGAAGTGAAAAGCACTCAAGAGAGCGATTTAACGCAATTAATCTTGAAATTTGTAAAAAATGTCCTGGAACAGTATGAAAGTCAAGAGAGAGGACAGGGGGAAAGTAATGAAGGTCAAGAGAGAGCAGGCGCAAAGTGTAGAGAAAAGCACTCAAGAGAGCGATGTAATGCAATTAATCTTAAAAATTTTAAACGATACCCTGGAACAGTATCAAAGTCAAGAGAGAGCGGGCGCAAAGTAATGAAGGTCAAGAGAGAGAACAGGCGCAAAGTGTAGAGAAAGCTCTCCTGGAAATTGTCAAAATTGTCATTGAACGAAATCAAAGAGAGGAAGGTAAAGAGAGGAAGGTAAAGAGAAAGGTGTAGGTCAAGAGACAGGTGTAGGTAAAAACCACAACCCAACTATATCTATAACAAGCACGAATAATATGCAAGCACCGAGTTGTCCAAGTTCTGGTGCGCACAGTACAGAACTGAGTGTATAAATACCATTAAATATATTTCCCCTATTAACCGTATATATTTCAAGGCTAGTTTCAGGAAAAATTCCTAAATCTACTGAAAAATAAACACAATCTAGAGGAAATTACTTCAAATTATGTTATTTTGTACTAAATACTGCCTTTAATTCTTCCATTTCCCTTTTACTGAGTGTGTCGTCTTTAATCTCGGTATTGACAAGCATTCTTTTTAATGTCTGAATTTGTGCATAAGAGAATGTTTCAGACTTAATAACATGTGCTTGAAAGGCGTCGTATGTTATTGGACACCACTTCTTAACAATTTCAGCAAGTATTTCTGCGTATAAGCGTATTTCATATTGTGCATGCGGATGAATTCTTAATGCAATAAAATGTAAAAGATTATGAAGATCAATTTTCCAATA
>CAJQOT010000095.1 GCA_905480015.1 uncultured Rickettsiales bacterium
GCCAAGCACATCCGTGTTTTTTGAAATTAAAATTAATTGTCAAGGTTTTTCATATTAATAATTGATTTTCTATAAATAACCATCCTTATTACGCAGGTCATTGTTTAACAATATAAATATGAGTAACATTGTCGCAATTAAGACGGGTGGAACAAACTTTGCTTCAGTTGAAGACTGTCTTGCACGTATTAACTGCAAACTTTTTTACGCAAAAAGTATTCAAGACATACTAAACGCAGACAAAATTCTTCTACCTGGTGTGGGATCAATGATATCAATCGACATTGAAGAGTACGCAAGTATTATTCCACAGATAAAACAACCAGTGCTTGGAATTTGCCTTGGAATGCAAATGCTTTTTGAAAAATCAGAAGAAAACCCTAACATTAAAACGCTTGGTATTTTAAATGGAGTGGTCAAGAAATTTAGCAGTGATGTGATACATCCACATACCGGTTGGAATAAACTTGTTTTTCAAAATCCACAAAGTATATTTGCTGAAATTCCTGCAAATTATGTATATTTTACACACTCATATTACACACCAACGGTAAATTCTACCCAAAGCTATTGTGAGTACGGTGACTATAAAGTATCGGCCATTGTTCAAAAGAACAATTTTTATGGATTTCAATTTCACCCTGAACGCTCAGGTAAATATGGTGAAATGCTACTAAAACAATTTATTCAAAAAGCATGAAAATACAAGTAATACCATCAGTTGATATACTAAACGGCAAGGTTGTGAGGCTTTTTCAAGGTCAATATAACAAAGTCACGGAGTACTCAAAATCCCCAAAAGATGTAGTAAAATCTTTTATGAAACATGGCTTTAACTTTATTCATATCGTTAACCTTGATGGAGCTAAATCCGAACACAACACACTCACAGAAAATATTATTGAAGAGATTATATCCATGGGTTGTCAAATACAAATTGGCGGAGGGATTCGTTCTTTTGAAACGGCACAAAATTATGTTAATCTTGGAGCCAAAGTCGTTCTTGGAACAATATGTGTTAAAAACCCAACACTTACAAAGGAAATTATTGATAAAATGGGAGTAAAAAATGTGACATTAGCCTTTGATTGCAAAGAAAACAATGGAATTTATGAAGTAATGGTGAACGGTTGGGAGGAGGGCAATAATACACCTATCAACACAATGCTTGATACATACTCCGCATACAAAATTAATATAATTTGCACAGATATATCTGTTGATGGTACTCTTACAGCTCCGAATTTTTCTCTATACAAGTGGATAAAAAAACATTATCCACAATTTGCCTTGCAAGCTTCCGGTGGAGTTTCCTGCATTGAAGACATTCAAACATTGCAAGCAGAAAATATTAACAGTGTAATTGTGGGAAGGGCAATTCACCACGGAATGATTTCAATGCAAGAACTTTCTTCACTATAATTTACCTTGAAGCACCTTGAGATTTCCTTCGTAAATTTCATCTTGTTTAATTCTTGCCCTTTCAAACTCCATCAGATTCTCAAACTCTGTTTCAAGCCCTAGGGTTTTAAACATGTATTTCAATTTGGTTTTTCCTTGTATTTGCCATAAAAATAGTGTATCATTTATTATTAATATATGAATCAAGGAGATAAAAAATTAGAAACTATAGAATTGAATCCTACAGTGATATGTGGCACTGCAGGGTTAATCGATGATGATGTATCAGAAGATTGCGGTAAAAAAGAAATTTTTTACAAAACAGTGTATTCTAAGGATCCTGAGCAAACAGTAGTGCCATGTAATAATGGCAGTAAACATAATCCGCTTGTAGTTGCAGGAGGATTTAGTGAATGCCTATCACAAATGGATAATCGTACTACAGATAATCTATCACAAGGGCACGAATCACTAGTATCACAAGAAGGACAACGTCAAAGGTTGCCAGATCCTAAAGAACCATCACCAAAGCATGACACAATCACACTTTAATTATTCTTGCTTTTTGATATTGTATAAAACTGCATATTCTACCCAAAAAGAATAGAATTGTAAAAAGGGAGTATGAATACCATCTATACAAAGAAAAGCACAAAATAGAGTGGTTTGTTTGGCTTTGTAAAACATTATAGAAGGTTATTTTCTAGATTTGATAATCCTTAAGTCTGGATTTACTTCCTTTCTGCATTTCGTTGAAGGCTTACAGCGGTTGAAGTCATTTTATCAACAGAGCTTATGTTACAGTATGGCTTTGTTATTTTAATTAGTACGATGTGTTTATATATTATAAATATATATATTGACATATTAAATATTTGTGTGTAAGCGTTGATTAACATCAAACTATTGATATTCGTATATGAGTCCTAGTCAAAAAACTGCACAGAGAATTGATAACATCATTCTAATTCTTGAAAAGTATGCATTACAAGGGCAGGTTATTAGCCATAAAAAATTAGCTGATGATTATAATTCGCAAAAATATGAAACTGATATTATTCTGCATGAATCATTTTATGCAATACACTCTAAGCAGGAAGTACATGGAGAGACTCGCATTGTAACTTTAGTTGAAATGATTAACGATAGAATTGAAGATGAAAAAGTTTTTTTAACGTCACTGATTACGAAGGATGATAACTCACATCCTGAGCAAGGCATTATTGGATTTATACAAAATAAATCAAAATGTAAAGTCTCATTAATTGAGAAAGTTCAAAACAACACATTTCTTTGGAAAATGTTAATTCGCGGTATACAGTCTACTGTATGCAATCATTATTCAGGAAGTTTGATGATTGTAAACAATGAGGAAGTGGAGGAAAAAGTTACTACATTGCCCGAAGAAGAGCGTGTTGCATCGTAATGTTATTTGATATTTACTCATTCTATCTACCAAAGAAACAACCCACTTTCTCAGACAAACCGAACCTCTCTTGTGTGTCTACAGAATTAAAATATATCGTTGTATCCTTTTTTATTTCTTTAAGTGCCTTAACCTCTGGATCTAAAATACTTAATTTATCTTTTTTAGTACCTTCTTTTATAAGTCCGTCTATCAACGAATTAAATTTTTTAAATACGTAGCTCCTATCTTCTAAAATTTTATTAGGAATCTTTTTGCCATTTTCAGATAAAATATTGCAATAATATGCTATTGATTTATCATACTCCTCAATAAGGTTTCTTAATATTTGAGGGGACTCGTACACAACAATAGCAGGGTTAATATTATAATATTTCATTGATTTGACATCAAATGGATTACTAGACAATCCGTGTGCTTTTTTATAAAACAACTTCACTCCAGCAATCCAATTATAATAATGCGATGAATCTATTATTCCTATATTTGGCATACGCGTCTCTACTTGTTTCACCCGACTTCTTAATACAGTCTTTACCACTGCTTGTTTCCCCCGACTTCTTAATACAGTCTTTGTCTTTTGTGTTTCATTCCGACCTGTTAATACAGTCTTTACCACTGCTTGTTTCCCCCGACTTCTTAATAAAGTATTATCGATACGACAATCTGATATTGAAAAAATACTATTCAGTAACAACAGTGCAACTTTACTTTTATGGCTAGCATTGATATAATTTGTATCCTTATAAGGTACAACATTCTGAAAAGTAAATATACGTAAATTATTTGAATTTTTATCATTTCCAATATTGGCAGAACATACATAAAAACTATCAGTATCTTTGTGGTAAGACAGTTTAACATCAGCTGTTTTTAATCCTTTTTTCTTAAAATGTTGAAAAAGAAAAGTTCTTACTGAAAAATTAAAATCTTCTTTATACAATTTTTTTATAAAAGTTATACTGTTGCCCTTGCTGTGTTGTGCTATAAGAAGTCCGTCGAAAGTCTCACAAGGACTATCATAGTTGTTAACATCAGAGCCCAAAAGCTGAGAAGCAAAACTTTTTTATCTGTGATATTATTTAACCACACATCTTTTCTCAAGTCTATTTTACCTGTTACGTCAAAACTACCTGTTACGTCAAAACTATTCATTGTATTTTTAAATAAAAGTTATTACTATTTACTTTATAATATTTTTACACACATAGCAAATAAAATTAATCTCATTCATAAACTTCATAATTCAAATCGGTTTCAATGTATTTTATGTTTAGTGTATTTTTAATAATATTAAATATTTCTCTTGATTTCTTCGTACCTTTGATTAATTTCGTATGAAATAAAAGGGATTTTTATGTATCTATGCTAAATGGCTTTTCAATAATAGTGTTGCTATTGGCATTTTCATCATGTCAAAAAAATCCACCTGTACCAGATGTACAACCCATTTTTCGTGATAAAAAACGCCCACCTTACAACCATGTTATTATGTCAAAAATTAAGAGGCGAGAACATAATGATGATTACCAAGAAGTAAATCCAAATTTTGCCAATGAATATCAAGATGCTCAGCGAGAATTTTCACAAACAAAGCCTGAAGAAATTATGATTATACAACAGGAAAGTAACGACGACGCACTCACAATACAAAAAATTCGAGATGATGCCATTGCGTTGCAAGACATATCTCTAAAAGAACAGGTCATAAATGAGGCTCAAAAGATAGATGAAGATGAAATTCCAACCCAAGAAGAAGAGATAGATGAAATAGAAATACCAACCCAAGATGAAGAGGTAGATGAAATTCCATCCCAAGAAGAAGAGGTTGATAGTAATCTAATAAAGCCGATCGGTGGCGTGTATGAAATTCAAGCGGGATCTTATACAAATAAATTAGGTGCACAAAATGTGATACAAAAACTAGAAAAACACAGTATAAAAAATATACGACTTGAGACAATACAAGATATGTATCTCATTAGAATATCCGGAGATAAACCGCTTAATACAAGAGAGGAGGCGAGCAAATTACTGCAATCAATTATTGATAAAACTCAGCACTATGATATTATGGTTGTAAAGATGTAACCACTTCCCACTTATCATTTGTCTTCATAAATGTTTCCCAACTTGTAACATTCTCTAAAATATTCTTTGCATCCGATTTTGTCTTTACAAATGCAGTAAAATTGTCAGTAATTTTTGAAGTTTCAAATAAAATAACATGATATCCATCTACAACTTGTGATTGAACATCATTTGCAATTATCACCGATGGAGAATGTTTTACCAGCGGATCATTATCTTTTACATTTGGTAAAAATACTGTAGATGAAAATGTCCAAAGACGATTTTGTATTAAATTATTAACATCAAAGATAAAAAATTTCATTTGACGCTCTATACCTTTTTGTAAAAACCCAGTTAATGCAGGAAATGTTTCATTCGTAATGTATACTCTAGCCTTTTGCATCGGAAATTTTATTTGATGCGATATTTGCTTTATCATACAATTTGCTTTGTGCATTTTGGCAAGCTTCCAATATTTCCCTCTCCAATACATCGGAAAATAATCGTAAATATTTGATATTTTCTGGTGGCGTAGAAGAAATATTAACTAGTGACTCTAAATTTATTTTTACTTCTTGCACGGACATCATGGTTGTCATCTTTATAGTAATTCCACGACTCTTCGAATGACCATGTACAAAGTATTTTCCAGATGTTTTGCCAATCATATTAACCATCATATTCACTATTTTTATATATCTCGGGGATTGCTTTACTTCGTCCGAACTCATAAAAATTTTGCGTATAGTGTCAATCATCATAAAGAAAGCTGATTAGTTATATAGTCAATTAACTCTACAATGTCAGTGTTTTTACATAATTTATTAACTCTCAATTTAGACTGATCGGCAATCATATAAAGATGTTGCTTTGCCTCATCTACACCACCAAGATGCTCGATTAATGTTTTCTTCGCTAACAATTCACTGTGATTTTTCCCTGTATCCTCCTCCACATCAAGAATGTCATCTACAAGTTGGAAAATATAACCAATGTCATATCCAATTTGTTTCATATCTTGAAGATTTTGATTATTTTGTGTTAAAATTGCCCCAACAGACATACACAATGCAAACAATTCTCCAGTTTTGAGTTTATTCATATGAATAAACTCTTCTGTTGTGCTATTTTCAGACTTAACTATCATTAAATCTAACATTTGCCCAGCCATCATGCCATGAAAACCAATAGATTTAGAAAGATCGTACATTAAATTTAACTTGATGTAGTTTTCCACATCAAAGTTTTTATCAAGAATTTCATTAAATGCAAGAGACACCAAAGAATTTCCTGTTAAAAGAGCGGTCGACTCATCAAATTCTTTATGTAGTGCTAATTTTCCTCGCCTTTCATCTGCGTTATCCATACATGGTAAGTCGTCGTGTATTAAAGAATAGCAATGAGTGTATTCTACTGCCACCATAACATTAATAACACTTTCCAGTGAAATACCATAATTCTTACAAGACTGCCATACAACAAAAGCACGAATACGCTTTGCACTGCCAAAAAGTGAGTGATTAATTGCACTTTTTATACGCTGTTGTGCAATGTCGTTCTCTGGTAAAATATTGATTCTGCACTGTAAAGCAGTGTCAATATCATTTTTGAATTCAACTAGTTTTTGTACAATGTCCTTCATAAGAATATTATTTTATAGTCATATATATTTTAATACGCTGTCTTGTCAAGATATATTTTGACATCTACATAACTAAGGTAGCTTGATACCCTTCACCATCCAATTTTTTTGAGAAATGAAGCATATGTTCCTTCAAAAAGAAAGGTTTTCTCCCCATCAAAAACAATCAACTTCGTCGCAATTTCATGCAGGAAGTATTCATTATGCGTCACCATAATTGTTGCACCTTTAAATTCTTTTATCGCACCCATCAAAGATTCACAAGATTCCATATCAAAGTGGTTCGTTGGCTCATCTAAAAGTAATAAATTTACTGGCGTAAGCAATATTTTGCCAAGCATTACACGGCTTTTTTCCCCACCAGAAAGAACGGAAATTTTCTTATGAGCTAAGTCTCCTGGGAATAACATATTCGCGCACGTCCTTCTAATTTTGCTATAATCCGCAGCAGAATCTACAGTTTCCATTTCTTCACAAATAGAATTATCTGAATGAAGTCTATCAATATTCATTTGCCCAAAATATCCAACCTCTACCTTACTATGCATTCCAATGCTACCCGACAAAGGTTCATTGCTTCCGGCCAATAATTGTAATAATGTTGACTTTCCCTTACCATTTTTACCAATTACACAAACTTTATCATCTGATTTAATCGTAAAGCTAAGATTTTCAATTAGCGGGTTGTCTTCTGTGTAACCAAATGTTAAATTTTTCACAGCAATAACTTCGTTGCTACCAGTTAAAGCAGTGTAATTAAAGTGAAAATCTAGTGTTTCAATATCTGAAAGTTTTACCTTTTGCTCTTGTTTATCAAGCATTTTAATTCTAGACTGAACCATCGCCGCTTTACTTGCCTTCGCCTTAAAGCGGTTAATCAATGCTTGAGTTTTTGCACGCTCTCTCTCTTCATTGACGCGAGTCTTCTCATAAATTTCCTCCTCAACAGCAATTTGATCCTTAATTTTCGCAGTTTTTCCAGAAATTTTACGAAATTGATTGCGATGTATTATCATCGTATGTGTAATGAGGCTGTCCATAAAAGACCTATCATGTGTAATCAAAACCAAACTACCATCCCATTTCTTCAAAAATTTCCCAAGCCATCTAATTGATGAAATATCCAAATAGTTTGTTGGCTCATCAAGTAACAAAATATCTGGATCCATTAACAGCAACTTCGCCAAATTAATTTTTATTTGATACCCGCCCGAAAACTCCTTCGGATTCATCAACATTTGTTCGTCAGTAAAGCCAAGTCCTGTTAAAATTTTCTCTCCTTTCCAACTTTCATACTCTCTTTCAGGCTCCAGTACAGAACATACCTCCTCTACAACACTATCCATTGTAAATTTTAAATGTTGGTCAAGGTAGCCAATTTTACAATACTCTGGAACCGTCAATGTACCTTCACTTGGTGTATGTTCGCCTGTAATTAGCTTAAATAATGTACTTTTACCACTACCATTCCTTCCAATCAATCCAATTTTTTCACCATCATTGATAATAAAATCCGCATCACCAAAAACTACTCTTCCACCAAATTCAATTGTTAAACCTTTTGCACTAATCATTGTTATTAAGTATAAAAACTACCATTACTAACAAAGAATTTATTTTTCAATAGTTTATATTATATTAATATTTTACTGCGGCGTCAATGTTTATACACATACATTACGGTAATAAATTATTTTTGTAGCTGAAGACTTAAAAAAACATAAAGATCATTCAATTAGCTTGGTGGATAGAGCACAAAGCAAGTTAAGGAAATGCAAAATATGGGCTATGTAAGTTTAGAGGAGTGCTTCAAGAAAATTGTGAAACACAAGTATAATCTTTTTGTTTTAGATTTTTACCCTTACAATGCGTTTTTTACCAACTTGAATTATAGAGCCATCATTAACATTGTGCTGAATATCACTGCATAAACACTTATCAATTTTAACCGCATTTTGATTAATAAGTTTTTTTGCCTCTGCCTTGCTTTTCACAAAACAAATATCTACAAGTACATCTACAATGTTTAGATTGGTAATAAAAATTTCCTCCATATTCGTATTTACTTGAGACTTCTCATAAATATCCATGGCGGAATGAAGGGCATCGTTTGCGAGTTTTTCACCGTGAGCAATTTTTGTAGCTTCAAATGCAAGAATTTTTTTCGCTTCGTTAACCTCCTTACCTCTTAAATTTTCATATCTTTGCACTTCCGTCATTGGCAATTCAGTGAAAAACCTTAAACACTTTCCAATGTCATCATCGGCAATGTTACGAAAATACTGGAAATACTCAAAGTGCGACAGGAGGTCTTTTGTAAGCCAAATCGCCCCATCTGTACTTTTCCCCATTTTTGACCCATCAGATTTCGTAATAAGCGGACAAGTTAAACCAAAACTTTTCGCTTGTTTTTGTTCTTTCTCAAAATAAACTCTACGAATTAATTCTACACCCTGTATAATATTGCCCCACTGGTCGGAGCCTCCAATTTGCAAAACACATTCTTTGCCTTTAAAGAGATGTAGAAAATCATATGCTTGCATCAGCATATAATTAAACTCGGTAAATGTTAAAGATCCCCTCTCCATTCTCAGTGAGACTGAATCCATTGCAGACATTCTGTCAATTGTAAAATGCCTACCAATTTCTTGAAGTAAATCAATATACCCCACACGCATAAACCACTCACCGTTATTCACAATTTCAAGACGATCACCATTCAAAAATTGATGCAAATTATGAGATATCCCCGTAAGGTTTTCAGAAATTTGTGTATCCGTTAAGATTGGTCGCGCGGTGTCTCTGCCGGTTGGGTCTCCAATTTTTGTTGTGGCACCACCAAGGAGTGTAATCACATTGTGATCAAACTTTTGAAATGCACGAAGCATCATTAGTGTCATTAAATTTCCAGCATGAAGAGACTTGGCTGTCAAGTCATATCCACTATACAAAGTAATGCTATTGTCAACGCACATATCATCAAGGGTTGATAAATCTGTACAATCCTTAATAAAGCCCCTCTCTTGAAGGTAATTTAGCACATCAGACTTTAATTTAATATCAGTCTTCATTTTTTACGCTCAACATATTCCCATGTTTCTGTATTAATAACAATAGTCTCTCCCATGCCTATAAACGGAGGAACCGAAAGCTTAAATCCATTTTCTAATGTCGCAGGTTTAAATGAATTTGTTGCAGTTTGGTTTTTAATAGCTAACTCTGTCTCTTTAATAACACCAACAACCTTTGTTGGCAAAAACACATTGATAACATTGTCTTCCACAATTTCAAGGGTCAGCTCTACATCTTCATTGACAAAAAGCCTACCATTACCAAACAATTCATATTGCACTTCAATTTGGTCAAAAGTGTCAGCAAACATTAACACCATCGCCGATCCATCGTCATACATAAGCGATGCCTTTCTAGTTTCAACAAACACCATGTCAACAGTTGTATCCGAACGAAATCTCGTGTTGAGTTTTGCTCCCGTTTTGATATTTTTTAATTCCGCCTGTATAAAAGCACCGCCCTTACCTGGTTTGACATGCTCCGTTTTAACTACTTTATAATTTCCACCATCTAATTTTACAACATTTCCGTGTTTTAAATCATTCGCAATTGGCATATGTTTTAAAAAATTCTCTCCAAATATAAGGGCGGTTTCCCATCAGTCAAGAAATTTGTTTTACAAAGCTACAACAACAGCGGCTAAACGCTTATCATGTGGCATAAATATCAAGTCTTTTAAGAAAAATAAGTATATTAATACCTAATAGTATTGGCAGAAAACACTTGACTTACAATGAAAGTAATTTTGCATTTATATGCAAATAGTTGTAAATACAATGAATTTTACAGTGTTAACTTTGTACCCCGAAGCATTTCCTGGAACACTTGGGCTTTCAATTGCAGGAAGATCTATTGGAAGTAAGTGGAATCTTGATGTTGTGAATTTGAGAGACTACGGCCTTGGTAAACATAAACAGGTTGACGACGAAGTGTATGGTGGGGGTAGTGGAATGTTAATGCGTCCCGATGTGATTGGTCACGCCTTGGAGGACTGCCTGCGTGATAAAACCTCACCCTTAATCTTATTAACATCGCCATCTGGAATTACATTTAACCAAAAAATTGCCACAAGTATTTCAAACTCAAAACGAGACATCATAATTATTTGTGGAAGATTTGAAGGTGTAGATTGCCGCGTTGTTGAATACTTCAATATTCTTCAAGTAAGTATTGGTAACTTTGTTGTCTTTGGTGGAGAGGTCGTAGCGATGTGTATCATGGAATCCATCATAAGACTTCAAGACGGTGTATGTGGTAATGGCGAATCCATTGCAGAGGAATCTTTTGCCGTTGGAACAGAGTTTGAAAACCTTATGGAGTATCCGCAGTATACAAGACCACATATGTGGAATGGTATTGAGGTTCCGAGTATTCTTCGCTCTGGACACCACGCACAAATTAAGAAATGGAGACTTGAAGAGGCACAAAAGGTAACGAAATTTTCTGTAAAACAACAAAGTAAAATAAATACCCGTAAGTTTTAATTTACCTTTTATTGTGACGATGTAAATATTCGTATGTATATCTTGTGTAAGAAAGTCAGAATAATAGAAAACAAGGCAATGTTATTGATTTTGAAATAGGTGCAAGAGGATACAAAGCAGCAAAGAAGCTGTTTTGTAGGAATAATCATAACTTATATTCAACTGATAATTATCCAGTTTACTGAAAAGTTATTCCAAAAGAAAGACACATAACTGGAAAAATGTACACCAAGGAATAGAGAGTTTGAATGGTAGAATAATATATTACCTAGCTAGATTTTATCGTAAAGGCAAGTGTTATAGTAAATCAATTGAGATGATGATAGCAAGTTCTTGTTATTTCATAGAGATTTATTGTCTATTTTTTTTGAATAGTGTTAAATTTTATTTAAAAGTGCTTGACAAACACCAAGAAATTGAGTATTATAAAGTACATTAACAACTAGTTAATGCTTCATAAAGCTGTTTTATAGGAGGGGGCTCGCCCCCTTCCTACACACTTTAACTAACAAAATAAATGTTTAAAAATTACCAACAATTAGCATTGCAAGAAGCAAAGAATGCACTTAAAAATGGAGAGGTTCCCGTAGGTGCAGTGGCTGTTTGTGATGGCGTTGTTATTGCGAGGGCTTACAACCGGAGTGAGGAGCATCGCAATAAGACTTTACATGCAGAGATGGTTATTATTGATGAGTTGCGTAAAATTTATGGCAATACGCATTTTTTTGGAAAAAATATTGCTATTTATGTAACACTGGAGCCGTGTTGTATGTGTCTTTCTGCAATGTCAATGTGTGGTATTAAATGTATATACTATATGCTGGAAGATGGCAAATTTGGGGGAGTAAGTAGAATTTTTACAGAAAGCTCTTCGTACTTTAAACCTGATATATATTATATATACAATGAGGAATATCATGTACTTTTGAAAGAATTTTTTGAAAATATCCGTAATTCTTGACTTATAAGTTTTAAAGTGTTATCAATCGGGTAAACTATTTGCTCACAATGAAACTCCATAATATTTGCCATAACGACCTTCCTTCGAACGTACAATTTTCTGGCTCCGTTGCCATTGATACTGAGGCACTTGGTTTAAATATTACACGAGACCGCATTTGCCTTGTACAGCTTTCAGATGAAAACCAAAATGTTTATTTTGTAAAATTTGATGGAAAAGATTATTCTGCACCAAATTTGCGTAAATTACTTGAAGACCAGTCAATTGTAAAAATTTTTCACTATGCAAGGTTCGATGTTGCATCGCTTTCACATTATTTGAACATTCCCACAATTACACCTATTTTTTGTACAAAAATTGCGTCTAAACTTGTTAGAACATATACAGATGCCCATGGGTTAAAGTCTTTGTGTAAAGAGCTTTTGAATGTTGACCTTGAAAAAGAAAGTCAAACTTCTTACTGGGCGGCGGAACACCTTACGGATAAACAGAAAAGATATGCTGCAAATGATGTTTTACACCTTCATCAAATAAAAGAAATTCTTGAAGAAAGATTGCAATTGCATGGTAGAATGGATATTGCACGCAGTTTTTTTGACATTATCAATGTTGTTTGTAAGTGTGATACAATTGGATTTGACCCTGCGTCCATCTTAAATCATCATTAACAAATTTAACAGCTTCAATTGTCAAAAGTTATAAAAAACTATGAAAAAAGATTTAGATTTGATTAGAGCTATATTATTAGACATTGAAGAATGTGAGAGTAATGGAAAATTAAAGATGAATAATTTTTTCAATCAGTGGAAAAGTTTATGTCCAAAAGATATAAAAGAGGAAAATCGTGAAGAATATGTATTGTATCAAATCGAGCAAATTCAAGAAAGTGGATTTTTTATTCAAAAATGGGTTGCTGTTGATTACTCATCATTAGGAAACATTGTGACATCTGTTGGTATATTCAAAGGAATATCTCCGCAAGGTCATGTTTTTATAGACTCTATTCGCCACAAAGATATTTTTGAGAAAATTAAAGCAACAGCAGAAGAAAATGGTGGAAGTTTTGCATTGGAAACAATAAAAGAACTTGGAATGAGCTATTTAAAGAAAAAAATTGGATTATAATGCAATACCAAACAAACGCAGTTTTACAAAAAATAATAGCACAAAAGCTTATCAGTTTAGCACACAATCAATATGATTGCCATGGTAAAAGCATTCTTGATGTCGGTTCTGGCACGGGGTTTATTGCTCAAAATTTAATTATGCACGGGGTTAAACCTCAAAACATTACACAATTTGACCGCAACCCCAATTCACTAAACATTGCAAAACAATTTGGAAATATTCAAGTTGCAGATTTTAACAAGCCCTTACATTGCAAACAAAAATTTGATGTCATATTTTCTTCTATGGCTCTTCAATGGGCAGAAAATTTACATACAACCATAAATAATATACATAATCTTTTAAAGCAAGGTGGAAGGCTATACCTTGCCGTTCCTTTACAAGGAAGTTTAAAAGAAATGTATAATACATTGCAAATTTCACCATTTGCTTTTCCTGCACAAGAAGATATTCACACAAAGATGTCAACGTTACATAGTCAGTATTACATGGAAAATGTATACATTGCACTCAAAAATATTCATATTGCAGACCTCACCGTTGGTAACGGTGCAAACATTATAAAAAGCAAATTACTTGCAATGAAACACCAATCAACATATTGGAATATTGGATTTTATACTTTAAAAGATACGGATTTCTAACCTAAAACTTTTTAGAATCACGAAATAAACTACCCCGACGCAAGCAATGGGGTAGTTTGCTTTAGTAGGTTTATTTTTTTACTTGCTTTCATTGGTTTAATATGCTATTATTACTGATAGAAATATTTATATAAAGTCGTGATTTCATTTATTGTACTCTTCTTGATATCAAATTTTGCATTTGCAGAATTATATAATGCAGAATATTTACCAGTTAATGTGCATGGGTATGTATCCAGCAATAGCACATACTCGTTAAATGGTGGCACTGAACAAAAAACTACACAGGCTTACAAAAATAGTAAACTTGAAGAAAATCTTCGTAAGATTCATCAAAAATATGACACATCAATCAACTCCATCATTATTCCATCAAACGATGAAGATGTCAAAAATAAAATCAAAGGCTATAAGAAAGCTAATCACATCAAGCCATTGCCAGCCATAATTACAACAAACGCTATGAAAGGTCTTTGTAATGACATGGGTTTTAATGAAAAAAGCCAAAGAAACGCATTAGAATTTTACGGTTGCGTTACAGAGGCCATGAAGACCAAATTCACTGAAGAAACAAATAAAAATACAAAGTACAATCAAATTGATCAAAACATTGTCAAGGCTTTGCAGTCCAATACAGCAAGCAATAACTTTATTGAAAGTTTGTCCCAATATCAAGAATTATTTAATCTGCGTAATAAAATGGATTGTCTTAAGGAAAATGACTACCATAAATGCTCAAAATCTGTTATAGAATATAAAGCATGCAATAATAAAGTTGTAGATATGGCACGCATAGAGCATAAACGCAATAAAATTATTTGTTATGTTAAAACGGCAATTCGCTTTCCAAATCCTAGTGAATCAGAAGAAAGCACAAGGGATGCATACTACGGTGTATGTGTACATTTGATTGAAAAAAGCCTTCACAAAACAATAACAAAACACAATGCAAAATGTAATCAAATATTGACAAAGAATAATTTAACACATTTAGCTATATAGTGAAGATATATAATAAATTGTGACCAAGAATGAATATTACATTATTTAATACACTGTCCAATAAAGAAGAAGAAATAATCCCAACACAAGAAGGTAAAATTTCTATGTATGTTTGCGGTCCTACAGTATACGACACGCCACACATAGGCAATGCCCGTTCAAATATTTTTTACGATTTACTATTTCGCATTTTCCGTTCTATTTATAAAGAAGTTGTATATGTTCGCAATATTACCGACGTTGATGATAAAATTATTAAGCGTGCAAACGAAGAAGGAATAAAATGCGAAGACTTGACAAAGAAAACGATCCAACATTTTCATGAAGATTTAATCAAAATGAATTGCATTCCTCCTACACATGAGCCGCACGCAACGCAGTTTATTCCACAAATGGTTAAAATGATACAAAAACTTGTTCATAATGGATACGCATACGAAGCACATGGAGACTACTTCTTTTCTGTTAAAAAATTTAAAGAATACGGTGCTCTTTCTAAAAAAAAATTAGAAGACTTAATTGTCGGAAGTAGAGTTAATATCAAAAGCTATAAACACGCACCAGAAGATTTCGCATTATGGAAGTCTATTCCTAAGGAAGAATATGGCTTTGAAACTGCACTCGGTTATGGACGCCCAGGCTGGCATATTGAATGTTCTACTATGTCAACACACATTTTAGGTGGCAACTTTGAAATACACGGCGGAGGAATAGACTTACAATTTCCCCATCACGAAAATGAAATTGCACAAAGTTGCTGTGCAAATATAGGGTCTTCTTATGCTAAATACTGGGTTCACAATGGCTTTTTAAAGGTAAATGGTGAAAAAATGAGTAAGTCTCTTGGAAATTTTTTAACTATTGACGATGTAACTCAAACCTCTAGCTCATCGTCATTAAGGTTGTGCCTACTAGCAACTCATTACCGTAAACCTTTAGACTTCAACGATCATTCACTGAAAACCGCAGAAGCTAACATAAAAAAATTTAATAAAGCTCTAACACAAAACGAAGGTCTTTTTAAAAGAACAAATAATATTAAAATCACCGATATACCACTCAATGCAAAAGAAGCTCTACTTTCAAATATTAATATTTCAAAATATCTTGCAATTATGCACGCATTACCAAAAGACATTCAAAACACGAATGATGCCCCAAATAAACAAAAGCTTGCACAAGAATTTTGGAATATGGGAGCATTAATTGGAATTTTTATATAGAGCGATGTCTAATATTATTGAAATAAATAGCCTTATAAAAGCATTTGATAACAAAACCATTATTAATGATATCAGCTTTTGCGTACCAAAAAATGGTCTTTTTGGCATTATTGGATTAAACGGTGCTGGGAAAACGACAACAATCAAGTGCATGCTAAACCTTATACCTGAATATAGTGGAGATATACTAATTAACGGTAAAAATGCCAAACATGCATCGTCACGCAAAATTGTATCTTATCTTCCGGAAAGATTTTCTCCAAATGTTAACATTACAGGTTATGAATACATAAAAACCTACTGTGAAATATATAGCACGAAATTTAATAAAAAACAAACGGACTATTTTGCTGACGAACTTTCTCTTTTACCATTCTTAACGCAAAAAATTGGAAAGTGCTCAAAAGGTACTGTGCAAAAAATTGGAATTTTAGCGTGCCTCCTTTCTGAAACGCCTATTATTGTTATGGACGAGCCAACATCTGGACTTGATGTCATTGCACGAAGGAAGCTCAAAGCAACACTGATAAAAGCAGGTGCAAACAAAACAATACTATTCACTTCACACATAATGCAAGATGTTGCAGACCTTGCAAACAATATTGTTGTAATGGCACATTCGCAGGTAATATTTGAAGGAAATCCACAAGGCTTTAAAGACAAATACCTTACTCAAAACTTCGAGGAAGCATTTATTGCATCGTTAAGTTAGCTTATACATTTTTTAAAATTCACAATATACCTCGTTGACATTCCATATTTTTATGCAATTTCTGGTGAATATTTATTTATAAATACCAAGAATGAACACGCAAAATGATGGTAATACTATTAAATAGTACAAGGTTAAATAGGCACCTCAATTAAATATGCCAATGATAGTGTGAATATTTTATGATATAAATATAGTGCATTAAAAAATTTACTTGCTTTTTACAATTATAGCAGTCAATTCTATTGAAGAAGTTTTTATTTATTATGGAGGGCAATACCACAATGAACCTTATACCAATGGTTGTAGAGCAAACAGCAAAGGGGGAAAGATCTTTTGATATATTCTCACGCCTATTAAGGGAAAGAATTATTTTTGTAACTGGTCAAGTTGAGGATGGTATGGCATCGTTAATTTGTGCACAACTATTATTTTTAGAATCTGAAGACCCCACAAAAGACATTCATCTATATATTAACTCCCCTGGTGGAGTTGTTACCTCTGGTCTTTCAATTTACGATACAATGCAATTTATTAAACCAGATGTCTCTACTATTTGTATGGGGCAAGCTTGCTCAATGGGTTCTTTGCTTTTAACGGCAGGAACAGCCGGCAAAAGGTGTTGCCTTCCCAATGCAAGAATTATGATACACCAACCTTCTGGAGGGTCGCGAGGTCAAGCAACAGACATTGAAATTCACACAAGAGAAATTCTTAACATTAAAAAACGCTTGAATAATATTTATGTAAAACATACAGGGCAAAAGCTTTCTACTGTTCAACGCAGTATGGAGAGGGATAATTTCATGAGCCCAGAAGATGCTAAAAAATTTGGCATTGTTGATAAAATAATAGAATCAAGAACAGCAATTCAAAAATAACTGTATGTCTGAAGAAAAGAAAAATAATCTCCTTTATTGCTCATTTTGTGGTAAAAGTCAACATGAAGTAAAAAAACTTATTGCAGGCCCAAATGTGTTTATTTGTAATGAATGTGTAGAATTATGTGAAGGCATTACATCTGATATGAAAAACAGCAATGAAGTATCATCGTCTGACACCATACCTATACCTGTGGATATTCACAAGATTTTAGATCAATATATTATTGGACACAATCAGGCTAAAAAAGTACTTGCAGTGGCAGTTTACAACCATTACAAAAGAATACGTAACATTGTTTCTACAACAGGTATAAGCATACAGAAATCAAATATCCTTCTGCTTGGCCCAACTGGAACTGGTAAAACACTTTTTGCGCAAACGCTTGCAAATCTTTTACAGGTTCCATTTGCTATTGTAGACGCAACAACCTTAACAGAAGCTGGGTATGTTGGTGAAGATGTAGAAAACATAGTGCTTCGCCTTCTACAAAACGCTAATTATGATGTGGAAAAAGCACAACAAGGTATTATTTATATTGATGAAATTGATAAAATTTCGCGTAAATCTGACTCAGCATCCATTACAAGAGATGTATCCGGCGAAGGAGTTCAACAAGCTTTGTTAAAAATTATTGAAGGCACCATTGCGTCAGTACCACCACAAGGCGGAAGAAAGCATCCTCAACAAGAATATATTAAAGTTGACACCACAAATATACTCTTTATTTGCGGAGGTGCTTTTTCAGGTATAGAGAAAATTATAGAAAGAAGGGTAAATCAGGGTGGTCTTGGGTTTGGCTCGGAGATTAAAGATCAAATTGAAAATAAAAATGCTTTATACACTAGTGCAACCGTAGAAGATGTTATATCTTATGGTTTAATACCAGAATTTGTTGGAAGATTGCAAGTTCTTGCAACATTAGGTGAGTTATCAGAAGAAGAAATGATTAAAATTCTTCACGAACCAAAAAATGCTATTATCAAACAATATACCAAACTTTTTGAGCTTGATAATGCAAACCTTGTATTTACAGATGAAGCGGTTGCTGAAATTGCTAAACAGGCATTGCGTTGTAAAACAGGTGCTCGTGGCTTGCGTGCAATACTTGAGGGCATTTTGTTAGATACCATGTACTCTATACCTGACACTAAAAATGAAGTTCGTACTGTTACAATTGATAAATCTGTTATTATCAATAAATCAAAGCCACACATAAAGGTTGAAAAAGCAAAAAGAGATCCCAACAAGCCTGTGTCTGCAAAGTCCTCATCCGCAAAATCTAAAAATGCTATAAGCGGCGAGAAGTCTAAAGATGTTGCAGAATAAATCTTGACAATGAACCTTTTGCTGTTTTTATAAAAAATGTTTCTTGCTAATTTATGATAATTAAAGGGAATACCTCCCAGTGGAAAGTTACCATAGGTATCGAGGTTCACGCACAAATAAACACTAAAACAAAGCTTTTTTCTTCTAGTGCAACAACACATAATGCATTGCCAAATACACAAACTTCTTTATTTGATATAGCAACACCTGGTATGCTTCCAGTGTTAAATTTTGAAGCAGTAAAGAAAACAATTGCAACGGGCTTGGCAATTAATGGAAATATTCAAAAACACTCATGTTTTGACCGCAAACATTATTTTTATCCAGATCTCCCACAAGGATACCAAATTACACAACTTTATCACCCCATTGTTGAAGGTGGAAGCCTTGAGATACTTGATGAAAAACAACAACAAAAGATAATTCGCATAAACAGAATTCATATTGAGCAAGATGCAGGCAAGTTAATTCATGACATTCACCCCAATCAGTCATGTGTTGACCTAAATCGTGCTGGCATTCCTTTGATGGAAATTGTCTCAGAACCTGATATGACTTCACCACACGAAGCTTGTGAATATATCAAAATTCTCCGTGCGTTACTCCGTGCAATTGATACAAGCGACGCCGATATGGATAAAGGAAACTTCCGTTGTGATGTTAATATTTCTGTCAATAAAATTGACTCAGACCAACTTGGCACAAGGTGTGAAATTAAAAATTTAAATTCAATTAAATCAATTGCAAAAGCAATAGAATATGAATCAAGGCGTCAAGTTGAGCTTATTGAAGGTGGAGAAAAAGTTATTATGCAAACTAGACTATTCGACCCATCAACAGAGTCAACAAAGAAAATGCGCAACAAGGAGGAGGAAGATGACTACCGATACTTCCCAGATCCAGACCTTATGCCAATTATTCTTAATGATGAACTTTTAGAAGAAATTAAAGCAACACTTCCTGAACTTCCACAAAAAAAGTGTGCAAGATATCAAAAAGACTACAATCTCTCTAATTACGATGCATCAGTTTTGATTTCAGAAAAACCAATTGATGATTTTTTCAACGCAGGAGTCACACACTCAAAAGATACAAAAAACTTTGTAAATTTACTTCTAAGTGAACTCCTTGGTAGGCTCAACAAAATAGAAACACCATTACAAGAATGTAAAATTTCAGGTTTACAACTCGCAGAGCTTTCCAATTGCATTTGTGACGGTATTATTTCTGGAAAAATTGCCAAAGATGTAATGGATATCATGCTTCAAAATGGCACATCAGCGATTCAAATTATAGAAGAAAAAGGCTTCAAGCAAGTAAGCGATGATAATGCCATTAGAAAGTTTATAATAAATATATTAAATACCAATCCACAGCAAGTTGAACAATACAAACAAGGCAAAGAAAAAATTCTAGGCTTCTTTGTCGGGCAAATTATGAAAGAAACCAAAGGTCAAGCGAACCCAGAAGTTGTGAATAAGGTTTTGTTTGAAGAAATACAGAAGTATATTAATTAAGTTTCACACTTATGTTTAAATTATTCTTGGCATTAATTTTTCTACAGGACTTTTCATTTGCAGAGGAACCAAATCTTGATAAACATATTGTTGGGAAGGCACAAAAATGGACCGTATTACGAGCAAATCCAAACAATAAAAATATATGCTATGCAATATTATATGTGGACACACGACAGGGCAATCAAAAAGTGAAGGCAGAAAAACCTTATATTATGGTGCATTATTTTTCACGCAATAAAATGCGTTTTAGTGTATACTTTGGTTATGATTTAATTCAAAAACGCCCAGTGCATATGAGCATAGATTCCACACAGTACAAACTTAATCCATTAAAGTCTTATGCAATTGCAAAATCTATAACACATGAAAACATTATTATTGATGCCCTCACAGGTAGTAAGAAATTACTCATTCGTGGTGAGGGAAAAAATTATTCATACTCCGTCGATCAATATATAACCACAGGTTTTGAGGACGCACTAAAAATTATGGTTAATAAATGTAGCTTTAACAACAACAATAGCTCTTTTAAGAAAATTCCATAAATATATAAAATACATTAGTAGCATTTTATACAAGACCAAGGCGTTTTGCTATTACACGATACCCTTCCACAATGCTGCCTTTACCTTCTCGAAAAAGATCTTTATCTAAACTTTCAGAAGTCTTAATATCCCAAAGACGACAAGAATCCGGAGATATTTCATCTGCAAGAATAATATCGCCATCTTTTCTTCCAAATTCAACTTTAAAATCCACCAGTACAATGCCTATCTTCGAAAACTCATCTTGCAATATAGAATTAATTTTTAATGCCTGTGCTTTTAAATAAGCAATGTCATCGTACGATGCAATATTTAATTCAACAATATGCCCTTCTGGAATGAGCGGATCGCCAAGGTTATCATCTTTTAGTGAAAATTCTACCAGTGGTTTTGTTAAATTTAAACCACGCGTAACACCAAATTTTTTACAAAAACTGCCAGCTGAAATATTCCTCACAATCACTTCAAGTGGAATAATTTCAACAAATTTTACACGCTGATGGCGATCATCAATTTTATTAATAAAGTGCGTTTTTACACCAGAGTATTCAATTTTGTTCATAAAATATGCAGAAATTGCATTATTTAATATACCCTTACCATCGCTTATTGCAAATTTTTGATTATTAAACGCAGTGGTGTCATCTTTAAAGTGCTGAATGATATCGCCATTTTCTTCAAATAAAATTTTCGCCTTGCCTTCGTAAATTTGTTTCATTTGTTAGTAACACTAAGTTGCATATTTTTAACCTCAACAATAGATTTATTTTCAATAAATGCAACTGCATAGTTACCAAATACCTCTTTTTTCCAACCATTTAAAAAGTCCACATTTAAATTACCATTTAAAAATGCAATAATATCATGCTTTGATGCAACCATGCTTTTATCAATTCCATGTTGCGTACTGCACAAAGATAGTATTGCATCAATGGCGATTTCCATCGGGCGATTTCTCTTTATAGAGGACTCCGTTTTAGAAAAGATTGCAAGAATTTTTCTAATTATTGCACTGTGTACTATTTTTTTATTAAAACCTGAAATACGAGATATGTCCTCAAATACTTTGGGTGCCTTTAAAACAAATACCTCCAACGTTTGCAATGTTGCGATGTTAGAGATAGGTATACTCATATAATTAGCAGAAGATTGCAAAACCTTTAACACATCTTGCATTCTTTCTTTTCCATCTGTATCAAGCACTTGATATAGGGATGAAATACGATCCAATTCCACCAAAGGAGCGTTATACAATTGCAACCTTTGAAAACGCTCAGCAATAATACTTTCATATATTGATCGCTTATTTATGCTATCAAGGTCTTGAATGATAACATCCCACGCAGATGATATTGCCATGCCTTTAATTAACAAAGACTTTACATAAGAAATATTAATATCACCTGGAACATCAATTGCGTTCAATTTAAAGTATCCAATGTTATCATAAGATGTATCGTGATTAATTAAACTTTTAGCAATATTTACATCATGGATATTATTTTTTTGCAATGGAAGGTGATACAAAATAGATGCTAAATCACGGTCAATATTTATAAAAAATTGTAAATTTGCAAAAAATCTTTCAAAAGCAAATGACTTTGCATTCTTCACTTCAATTAAGAATCCCCGCCCAAGTGCATGTAGAAATAAAAGAGGAGTTCCATTTCGAAAATTGATAATTGCAAGGTGCAATATCGCGTTAGAAGACTGTGCAATTTGCAAAAAAGATAATAGACTTGTGTCTGTAGAATCCTTTAAAAATATTAAATCAAGGGTTTGCTGATCAACCTGTTGTACCTCCTCCATAAATTAAAATAATAATTTCTACATATGCAAACACTTACCAAACGCATCAAGAACCGCCTCGTGCATCATTTCACTCATTGTTGGGTGAGGGAAAATTGTTTGCATAAAATCTTTTTCAACAAGCTCTGATTGTTTTCCAACCAAGTATGTTGAAATCATTTCTGTCACATCGGCACCAATCATATGAACACCTAGTAATTCACCAGTCTTTTCTTCGAAAATTGTCTTTACAAGACCTACGCTTTCACCGCTTGCAATTGCCTTACCATTTCCAATGGCTTGAAATCTTCCAACTTTAATTTGGAGATTTTTCTCCTTCGCTTGTGTTTCTGTCAATCCAACGGAAGCAATTTGTGGGCGTGTATATGTGCAACCAGGAATATTTGCACGATTCAAAGGGTGAACATCTTTTTTATTAAACTTACCCTCTTGAGATGCAATAAATTCTGCAACAATCACACCTTCATGGGACGCCTTGTGGGCAAGCCATGGCCCTTGTGTAACATCGCCAATTGCATAGATTCCTTCAATATTTGTTTGGAGATATTCATTTACATTAATACATCCCCTGTCATCTTTTTTAATTTTAACCTCTTCAAGACCAATATTTTCAACATTTGGCACTACACCAACTGCCATAATAACTTTTTCAAATTCTTCACTTTTGCCATTAAAATGCACAGTGACATTCTTCTTTTTCTCAAACTTTTCTAACTTTGTATTGGTATGAATTTTCATACCTTGTGATTCAAATTCTTTTTTGGCAATTTTAGAAATTTCCTCGTCCTCTACGGGTAAAATGCGTGGTAATGCTTCAAGTATTGTAACTTGTGAGCCCATATTTTGGAAAAAAGATGCAAATTCAACACCAATCGCACCCGAACCTACAACGCAAATTGATTTCGGCAAGGTTTTTTGCACCATTGCTTCACGGTATGTTAGAATTTGTTTGCCATCTGGTTCAAAATTTTGAAGGACTCTAGCCCTTGCACCAGTCGCGATAATAGTATGCTTTGCAGAAATATCCTCAATTTTTTTACCATCTTTTGAAATTTCTACTACTCCTTTTGAAATGACCCTACCATATCCATTTATCACGTTGACTTTATTTTTCTTCATTAGCCCAGAAATTCCCCCAGAAAGTTGACTCGCAATTTTACGAGAACGCTCCACAACTTTTGTAAAATCAAAAGAAATATCTTTTGCAGAAAAACCAAATTCATCTAGATGTTTAAGCTTATAGTTAAGCTCGCTCGCTTTCAATAGTGCTTTTGTTGGAATACAGCCCCAGTTTAAACAAATTCCACCAAGGTGTTTGTCTTCCACAATGGCAACTTTTAAACCAAGTTGAGACAACCTTATTGCCGCAACATACCCACCTGGCCCAGCACCAACAACCACCACATCATAATTCTTCATTATTGCTACACAATATAGTTCTATCATAAGTAGATAATAGAAAAATATATTTTACAAGCTTTTTGTTTTAGTTGTGGTAATTATGTAACTATAACACATATACCTCGTTATTTTATTTAAACATTAAGAGATTCCCCCCTTGCAAAATACATAATATAAATTTGACAAACCACTCAATTTAGTGTATTATATATATAACTTATCAATCATATTATGCCTCAACCTAAATTATCATTGAATGATATGCCTCTGGAGATAATAAACAACATATCCTCTCGTCTATCTAGCGAAGACTTTTCAAGATTTAGAATGACTGATAACAGAATATGTAATGCAACATACGGTCAAGATATAGCACGAGAAGATCTGGCTACAAAAGCAAAAGTTATGTCTTGTGATCAGTTATTATCAGAAATAGAAGATACTAAAAAATCAGATCATTATCTCAAAGAGGCAATGCTATCAGTATTACAAGAAGAGATGAATGGCAGAATTGCAGAGGTAAAGAAAGTAACAGATAAGATCCATTTTAAATATCATTATAATTATGTTGATAACTGTTCATTGGTATCTTCAGGGTCATTACATAGTTTATCAAAGAATGATGACATAGAAGGTGCAATATTGTTGGCTATGAGTATGTACTCCATAAGCGAATCAAATATGTACTCCATAAGCAAAGACTCTCTTATCTGCTGGACAGATGATCTTCAAAGAGAGGATCTCCCTAAATATAGTGAAAAAGAAGAAGCATTAGAGGAAAAATTTCCTAAATATGGAGCTATAGCGTTAGAAATAATAACTAATAAATTTATACAGGCAGTTAAGGAAGGCAACCTAGAAGAAGGCAATGAATTAGAATCTCAGTTAAAAAAGTTATCTGCTGACAAAGGGAAATCTGAAGGTTTTTCAAGGTAAATTATAGTGAAGAAAGTTCTTGCATTGAAATCATTCCGTGGTGAATTGCCCTTCCCACAATTACACTGTTAATATTTCATAAAAAAGAGATAATTACAATAGGCTAACGCCTATTGTATAGTTCTTAATTTTTCAATGCCTATAAAATTACTAAATCTGCTTCCTTAATTCAAAACAAAATGTGACACACTATCAATTAGTTTTTAATTGATATATGTCATTTTTGAATATTCAGCTACCAAAAGATCTTATTCCGCATTTTAATAAAAAAATTCAATACTTGACGAGCGTTGGAAAAATGCAAAATGGCACAGAATTTCGCAGAAGTATAAAAAATGAAAGAGTGATAGTTTATGAGCTTTTTAAGTCTGTAAAGCAATCTGATGCAATAACTTTGCTTGAAAATTTCTTCCACACGGTGCGTGGGCAAATGTATTCATTTAAAATATTAGATATCACAGACTTTCATATTCAAAATGCTATATGTAAAAAAATTGATGCTCAATCTGTTCAAATTCAAAAAGTTAATCAATTTCAAGAATTACAGCATAAAAAAGATATTACCAAGCCCAAGGAAGGTACTGTTAAAATTTTTAAAGACAACGCTATTGTTATAAGTGGATATTCAGTTAATTATCAAACAGGTGTTATTTCATTCAATGAAGATGTATCAAACTCTCAAATCACAGTTTCTTGTGAATATTTCCACCATGTTAGGTTTGGAGAAGATGCCATTGCATTTACTATGAAGGGGGGTGCATCTTTTGAAATTGCACATTTAACAATTGTTGAAGTTTTAGATTAGCTGTATGAATATTATTTTTATCTCTATCAATGGGTCCCTATTTAACAATTCAAAACAAGCAATTACTTTTGAAGGACAAGCTTATCAAGCATTGCCATTTGAAGTTATGCATTCTATACAAAATGCCAATTTGCAACCAAATACTACAAATATTCGTTTTATTTTTAATAGCATAATTACAGATGAGGAAATGGTTACAAATTTTCTCTATAAATCAGAAATTATAATGTGGGATATTGTGGATAACATCAAAAAAATTACTTTCAAAGGTATAGCATTTGATATTAAAACATATACATCTGGGTACGAGGCAATTGTTTATGGAGAAAATTATAAACTTACCGCACCACTAACAAAGCAATACTCAGAAAAGTGTCGTGCAACATTTTGTGATAGCAAGTGTTCTTTAAATATTCAAAACCATACTTATGTGGGCGTGATTACAGCGGTGCGTTCTCATAGCATTGTTTTAACTGTAAGTCTTCCAAATAAATTCTGGAAAAACAGCACAATGATATTCGTAAAGAATGGCACAAAAGCTTTGATATCCGTGCGTGGAGTAAACGGAAGTGAGGTTTTATTTCTCGATCCAACTCACTCGTCTATTCAAATTGGGGACACTGTATCGTTTCAGTCTGCGTGTAACAAAACTTTAAAAACATGCATTGAAATTTATAACAATGCGGTAAATTTTCGTGGTGAACCATTTATTTGGAGAAAAAGCTGGTAACCATCTATAGAATATCCATCTATAGAATATAAATGTCTGTGAAATTTGGCATTTAGTTAGTAAGGGTTGTGTAGTGTGGCGTTATAAAGTTGTATCTAAATTAAAGAATTTTTCAAATGTTACATTGTAAGATTCATCAATACATGTTTGAAGTGCTTTTTCTATTGCATCGCTTTCTAACTTTGTAGAATTGCCAATGCAATGTTTTGGGTATGTTGCATTTGTATTTTGTTGAAAAATATCTATTTTTACTCCTGCTATAAACATATCGTTGATTTTTTTGGTCTGAATATTAGTTTTGTATGCAATAACGTTGTGACTTTTCTGTGCTACGGTAAATTTCTGAAGAAATGTATTGGTTAGCATTTTTTGTATGAGAGGGTTTGTGTTGGCAATTTCAACAATATTATCAATTTTAAAGTTATGATATGTTTTGTATACTGGTGTACAAAGTTTGTTTGGGGTGGCAAATCCAAGGCTGTTGTAAAACCTTTCAGTTTCCATATGCTTGTCGCATTTGTTTTTCAGTGTGTTAATCAGCTCTACTTTATAAATTTCATTTGATGTATTCGAGTATTGTTGTATAATTGGCTCAATTGCTTGCCTTTCATACTGGAGTTTCTCATGTACGACATCAACAAGGGATTGCCTGTCAACATATACTTGTATGTAGTGTGTTTTAGCGGATTGCATTTCGTTTTGTATAGAATAGTTTGCAATTGGAATATCAGGAACTTTTGATTTAACGGTTCGTGAATATTCATTGATATTATTTCCATTAATTGATTTGTCCTGCATAAATGTATGTGATGACAAAGATGTATAGATGCGTTGCTTAAGGTCTGCAAGAGCGTCTTCTATTGCCTGTGCTTTACTTGAAGCTGCACCATAACCGTATAATATTTGTTCTGTGTTTTCTTGTGTTTTCTTGTACCATTCAGGAGTCTTATCCTTCGCAATACATGACGATAAAATAAGTATTAATATAATTTTTATAATCATGCTTCCTTATAGTGTAAGATGGAGATAGAAGTATACATATAAATTAATTATTCAAGAACTTTATGTTGCAAAATATTTTCAAAAAACACCTTAATGCACAAAGCACGGCGAGCGTCTTTCAAACATATTTTATGGGAAATGCTAGCCCGCAGTGGACGGCGAGCAATTATGAACAATTTGCTACAGAAGGGTATGTAAAAAATGTTGTGGCGTACCGTTGTATTGCAATGATAGCACGTTCTGCAAGCTTTATTTCCTTAAAGTGTGGCGTACAAAATGATGATGGTAATTTTGTTGAAAATACAACACACAAGCTTAACAGTTTATTTGCACGCCCAAATGAGAATGAATCATTTTATGATATAATGGAGAAGTTATATAGCTATAAACTATTGTGGGGGAATGTGTTTTTGAGAATATTTCAAGGTGAGGATGGTAATATTGACAGCATTAAATGTTTACGCCCAGACAGGGTAACAATATTGAGCGATGAGTATGGTGATGTTGCTGGGTATCGTTATAAATATAAAAAGGTTAAAGTGGATTTCCCCGTTCGTGGTGATGGATTTTGTGAAATTATACATATAAAATCTTTTAATCCTTTAAATGATTTTTATGGTCTTTCAGCCATGGAGGCGGCAAAGTATGCGATAGACCAACATAATGAATCGGCAAAGTATGCAAAGGCATTATTGCAAAATTCTGCAAGACCGTCTGGTGCATTGGTTGTTAATTCAACAGAGCACAATAACGGTGGAAGATTGACGGACGATCAATTTCATAAATTAAGAGAACAGCTTACGGCGAATCACTCGGGTGCGGTAAACAATGGCAAACCGTTAATTTTAGAGGGAGGTCTTGATTGGAAGGAGATGTCAATGTCTCCTAAAGATATGGATTTTATTGAAAACAAGAATTCCTCTGCAAGGGAAATTGCACTTGCGTTTGGCGTTCCTCCACAACTTCTTGGCATTCCAGGGGATAACACATATTCCAATATGAGTCAGGCTAGGCTTGCATTGTGGGAGCAAACGATTATTCCATTGATGCAAGATGTGACAAAGACTCTTGAAAGGGCATTTGGTAATATTTTACAAGAAGATGAATTGGTAATTCAGTTTAATAAAGCTCAAATTTCAGATATTTCGCAGAAAGATTTAAGTTAATTATGAATGTTTTGCAATGTTTTTTCTGCAACGAGCTTTTCAGCTTCTTTTTTTGTGGAAGCCGTAGCTTGGTATTCTATTTTATTAAACAAAATTTTTGCAACAAAAAGATTGTCTACTTGTGTAATTTTATATTCTGGTATTTTTTTTAAATGTTGCTGAAAGTATTCCTGTAAGGTGGATTTTGGATCTTTAGGTGGGTTAACATTGTGTTCAATGTATTCTTGCCAATTTTTTGATATAAACTTTTGTATCGTTTCAAGGTTTGAGTCTAGGAATATTGCACCAATGATAGCCTCTATTGCATCTTCTCCAATTTTTAATTGATTGCAAGAGACGTCGCTTTTTTGTGCTTTGGAAAAGGTAATATAAGGTATTAAATCAAGTTTTTG
Source organism: uncultured Rickettsiales bacterium (assembly GCA_905480015.1). GTDB lineage: Bacteria > Pseudomonadota > Alphaproteobacteria > Rickettsiales > Deianiraeaceae > CAJQOT01. The sequence continues at coordinate 29,286 of CAJQOT010000095.1, forward strand.
TGCAACTTTGTAACAAACATCACCACATACTAAATGTGCATGTCTTCGGGAAATCTCGCCTTCATTTTCGTTTGGAAATTGTAGAAAGAGTTCTTGTGCAATAATAAAATTTAAAATTTTATCTCCTAAGAACTCTAATCTTTGATAGCTTTTTATTTTTTTATTTTCGATTTTTTTACTTGGGTGAGTCAGTGCTTCCGCTAAAAGGTTTTTATCCTTGAATATGTATTCTATGTTTTTCTCAAGTGTGTTATATGACATCTTCCATAGTTTTTTTAATTTTCTTAATGCGGTTTATCATTAATTGTTTTTTAAGTGAAGAGACACGTGATGCTATTGTGGTGCCGTTTAAATGGTCTATTTCGTGTTGAATGCATGTGGAAAGTAGTCCATCTGTTTGTATTTTGCATTCTTTACCATTTACATCGAGATATTTTACAGTAATTTTTTCAGGACGCATAATTTTTACTGCTTCCTCTGGAAATGAAAGACAGCCTTCATTGTATTCAGCGTTTGCGGAAGATGTTTCTATAATTTCAGGGTTTATCATTATATATTGCTCGTCTGATAGTTTTTCTTCTTCGACCCAATTGATGTCAACAACAATAATACGCTGTAGAATTCCTACCTGAACTGCTGAGAGACCTATACCGCGGTGATGATACATTGTTTCTAGCATATTATGTGCTAGAACCTTTATTTCTTGTGTAATTTGTGATACAGGGGCGGATATTTTTTGCAGTATTGGATTTGGTGCAATAACAAGATGCAAAGTAGACATTACTTTTTGAAATTATTTATCAAAGTGTTAAATTTTTTAATCTTTGTTTGTAATTTTGAGGTAGAAATCTTTTTTCTCATTGATTGCTTTAATTTATGCTCGAGATATTTAGATGGGTTTATAGAGTATGAAAGATCGTTAATATTTCCACTTGCAATGAAATGAGGTATGGGAGCGTCATCAATTTCTGTTTTAAATGTATAATATAGTTGGCTATTTTTAAGATTTAATTTTCCATCACCCTTCAGGGTTACATTGTTGTTTTTTATTAAAAGATTATTTTTTGTTAAAACACCATTGCTAATAATGGATTGCACCGATACATGCTCAACGGTTGATTTTTTTACGGGAGATATATATTTTTCAAAAGCTTTTTTGGTAAGAAGGTTTTTATAATTTTTCTTAACATCATTTGATATATCTTCTAAATCTATGCCTTTGATTGTAAAATTCTTAGCTTCCATGTTCAAGAATCCTGAACCTTTATTGGCAATTATATACGGAGAAAGTTTGCCAATTGTACTGGATTTAAATAATAATTTTGAATTAATTTTTCCATATGAAAGTGGTGGTAGTGCAAATGCATTAAATATACCTTTGGTTTCAATGCTGTCAAGGTTGGTTTCTAGGGTTATTGCCGTCAGTGAGGAGTCTTTCTCTTTTGCATTTACTTGTATTTGCAATTCTCCATCAAAAACAGATACGGTGGTTTTATGTGTAATGTTGCCATTGCGAGCTTTTGTATTAGATATAATGTGCTCTACAACAATATTATGTGCGATGAGTTTATTTATGTTAATCTGAACATCAAGTGCAAGCGTGGTGGTGTTAAAAAGCATAATGTCTTCTTTGCTGACACCTCCTATTAAATTCATAGATGTTACATCTTTGCTAGTTTCTACAACATCGATATTTTCTACTGGAGTCTGGTTATTTTTTGTTGAGAAGTCTATATAATCGTCAATGTTAATTAATGAGCTATCAATGTTGGCAGTTATTGTTTTTTGTTCTGCGATGATATCGGCAATAGCATGCAATGTTATTTTATTTGAATCAATGGAAATTTGACTGCCTTTGTTGATTGTGAAAATACCATTTTTAAATGTAAAGTATATTGGTATAGCAATGTTTTTTGGGTATTTTTTAATATTTGGAACAGATACTTTTAGTGTGTCTAGAGTATTTTGTATATTTTCTATTTCAACTTGTATATACCCATTAGATTTGATCTGAGAAACATCGTTGCGACTTGGCAATGATATTTCAATGTCTTTTGTTGATACTACAATATCTTTTGCGTCAATGGAAGTTTTTATAGATTTTACTGTATTTTTTGTGATCTGAAGTTCGGTAATAAAGTTTATTGTAGGTGCGTTTTCAAGAATTTGGTTTTCAATATATAAATATTTTGATATATTGGCGGGTGATATATTATTCGCTTCTAATGTAATATTTGCACTGTTAAAAAATGTTGGATTATTTTTATTAAAGTTATAAGTTCCATCGCCTTCTATGTTTCCAAAGGAAGAGTTTAAAACAAAGTGTACATCGCCTTGATTTTTATGAAATATATCTTTTAAATTTGATGATTTCAGTATAAGGCTTATTTTTTGTTCATTGATAGTAAAATCTATTGCGGTGTTTATAGGGGAGTCAAATGATGGTATTGTTAATGATGAATTGAAATCTTGTATTTGATAGTCATCTTTTAAATCGCAGTCTTTATAAGATATAGCACTATTTGTAATTGAGAAATTTTTAAGTGTTATTTCGCGAATAGACAGTAAAGACTTGTTAGCTATTTTTCGTGTTTGTGTTACCTGTGGCTTTATTTCAATGGCGGGAGTCTCTAATGTTGGTGGTGAAAAAATATTGATGGTATTTTTACACTTAAAAATATTGATGGTGGCGGTGTCAATGTTAATATTTTTTACTACTAATTTGCCAGCTAATATTGGAAAAACTGATATTTTAATATTAATTTTTTTAGCGTTTAAAACTTCGTTTGCAGAAGATTTTGCATTTGTTAGCCTAACATCGCGAGCGGTAAAACCAAGAAATGGTAGAATTGATAGTCGCGTTTTGCCATCAAGGTGGACATTGAGACCTGTATGCTGTGATATAATATCATTTACCTGATTCATAGGTATAATTTTTTCAATGGGAATGAAGCGTGGAACGATAAATGATGCAACAACAATGATTGCTATAAGCCATATGGCAGATTTAATGATCATGCGTAATGGCATGAAAATAATGCTTAACAAGGAGTGTTTTTTATTGTTTCGAAATTTGTTATTTGCATTTGCCTTCATTGGTGTAAGCTAGTTATTATATATATAATATGCGTTAATATACAATAAAAAGTCAAGTTTTATTTTTTTGCTTGACAAATCATTTATCAACATTTATGTGGGTTTCACATTAAAAAATATTTACCCTAACGCACAAGTATCCTGAGTATGAAAAAATATGAAATTGTCCTGTTAATAAACCAAGATGTGCCTCACCAAGGTATTGCGGTTATTGCTAAAAAAATTGAATCTCTTTTTGATGGAGGTGGAAAAGTTGTGTCTTCAGAGTATTGGGGATTGCGTGAACTTGCATACCCGATTGTAAAGCAAAAAAAAGCAAGATATTACATGCTTTCTGTTGAAATGAATCCCGATGTTGTGAAAGTGATTTCTGATTATATAAAAATTAATGAAAGCATTATTCGTTCTGGCATTTATAGTGTTGAGGAGTTTGACAAGGAATCTCATATGATGTCTTACACAAAGGGTCTTGCAGAAAATCTACAAGAATCTGATTTTACATCACTTTTCCCCAACCATGTGACGGCAAAAACACCACTAAAAGAAAGTAAATAAAATTTATAAAGTATGTTTGAAAAAGAAAAAAAGACTGGCGTTCTTTCGGTAGCTAAAAAAACTGGCAATGATATACAAGGCGATGATAATTATATTGATGTAGATTTTGATGATAATTATGGTGATTTAAAAATGCCTAAGGAAGATCTCAATAAACTTTCTAGGTCTGCCATTGCATTAATTAAACATCGTGGCAAATTACAGCTTTTTAATAGAAAGTCCGTTGTAACGCCAATCAATGACATTGATGTTAGCGATATATCGTATAAAAATATACCATTGGTCAAAAAATTTTTAACGCTTGGTAACAATATCATCTCTTCGCGTGTAACATCGGCAGAATACAGGCGTCAAAGGTTTTTAAAAAAAGCTGTTAAGCGTGCTAGGGAGCTTGCATTAATACAATATCCAGGCCAAAAACAAAAAAATGATAGTGGATTTAATTCTTAAAAAATGTCTCAGGTTATATTAAAAGAAAATATTAGAAAAATTGGAAGAATTGGTGATGTTGTCACTGTCAAAGATGGCTTTGCTTTTAACTATCTAATTCCTCAAAACAAGGCTATTCCGGCAACAAAATCAAACCTCATCAACCTTGAAAATCAACGCGAAAAAATGCTTGAAGAGGATAATAAAAATAAGGATGTTGCTCAAAAACTTGCTACGACTATTCCAGCGGTAATTCTTCTTGCAAGGGATATCAATGAAAATGGTGCTTTATATGGCTCTATTTCATCAAAAGACATTATAGAGGAAATTCCATCCATTACAAATAAACACGCAATTCATATTGAAAAACACATCCATTTATATGGAGTGTATAATGTTGAAATAGATCTTCATCATGATGTCATTGTGAATATTAAGCTATCTATATCAGATACAAAAGACAATGCTCAAAAACAAATTGACAACTTAAGTAATAAAAAAGAATCTACACCTAAAAAAATTAACGATGAAGTGAAAACTTCAGAGAAAGATCCTATTTAATTCAAGAGGGCAATAAAGATTATTATTTCAAATAAATTTTACAATACATGTCAGTACAAAAAAAAGATGATTTGCATTGTCAAAATGTACCACAGGATTCTGCTGTGTTGCCTACAACCGACGACGATAACAATACAAAAAGTCCTGTTGAAACCGTAGATAATTCGCCAAAAGGTGTTATCAAAATATCAGATATGAAGGAAAAGGGTTATGATGAGCTCTTAAAAATGGCAGAAGAGTTAAATATTGACGGATGTGCTGGTATGCCTAAACGATCTGTAATATTTTCCATCTTGCGTGCACAGTCTCAAAC